>CAMDCH010000041.1:0-14906 GCA_945889655.1 bacterium HR33 | reverse complement strand
AGTAAGGCCGAGAGGGATGATTGAGGAATCATTCGATTCCTGGTGGAAATCTTCAATGGGTTCCTGTCGTCAAAGCAATGGAGGAGATGGCCGGGCGAGGACCAACAATTCGTGGTGAAGCATGTTACGACGGATGCAGGTGGCGCGGTATCAGACAACTACGTAGGTACGCGCATCACGGCTGGTGCTCCCTACGGCAGCCCCAGGCGCTTTCGAGCACCGCTGCTTCGGGAGTGATGACGGAGCCAATCCGCCCGGAAGATGGCGCTGGCGCGCGGAATCTCCACGCGGACAATTCCCCGTTCACTATCGAGATGAACGATGCCGTTCTCATCCTGCCGCGTGCTCGCGACCCACCGGTCCTGCTGACCGACCATCAGCATCAGGTTATCCATAGTCGGATTGTACCGGAGATTGATCTTCGCATCCGCGGGCAACATGGGCAGTCGCTGCCGGACTGCGAGCATGAGCATTTTACCGGGCTCGATCTCGTTCATGTCGTCTCCCCGCGTCACGAAGAAGGCGTCTCCTGGTCTTCAACGGCCATAGGCACCGTGATCGTGTATGCCACGTTCAGCTCCTTCAACACGGCCTGGAGCCTGGCATTGGCCTGGCCATCCAGCTCGGGGCTGTCAGTTACTACCAGGATCTGTGTGATTCGCTCTTCGAGCACGACCCGGGCTGCCCAGGTCCGGGACTCCCGCAACGCATCCGCGTGCTCCTTGGCGAGCAACGCATTCAGCATTTGAAGGCGCTCCTCGGCCTGTGATGGAGCGAGGTGGTAGGCATACGTCCAGATGGTATTCGGCAGGGGGGTTCGCACTATTCACGCTAGCAGATAACGACTTCTACTGATATCACTCAAAAGTATGAAAACAGGCTGAGGCGGAGACGCTACTTCCCGAACATCCTCCTGATTCTCTCGATGACCCGTCGAACGATGCCATGGGCCAGCCGCGCACGACTCTCCTTCAGGGGCGTTCCGAGCTTCCAGGTCGCGTCTGCCGGTGTTTCGTCCGACGTCCAGCTCCGGCCCTCGATCCAATACCGATTGTGCCGACTCACGTATCTCCCGTTTCGGTGACGCGCGCGATGGTGTCTTCCAGTGGTGAGATTAGCGTGGGATGTCAGTGGCGAGTATCAGGTAAAAGGATGAGGAAGGTCTAATGCTTTTGAGGTGGATGGTCCTGGCTATTCCGCCTCCTCCTTGTGCGCGTAGGCCGCAATCTGCAACCGCGTGTGCAGCATCAGCTTCTCCATGACATTCCGCACGTGACTCTTGACCGTGTGGGTCGCGATGTGGAGCCGCGTGGCGATCTCCTTGTTGCTCAGGCCTTCCGCGATGAGGTTGATCACCTCGCGTTCTCGCGGGGTCATGCGCACCGCCTCGAGAACCTCCGGCCGGCCCTTCTTGACCGCCTCCCGCGCAATCTGCGAAAAGAGCGACCCCGTCACCTGCGGTGGCAGCACGTTCGCCCCCCCCCGCCACCAGCCGTATGGTGTTCACGAGATCTTCGAGGCTGGCATCCTTCATTATGAAGCCGGCGACCCCGGCATTCACGAACTCGACGATCTCCTCCTGGATCGGATGGAGGTCCATCACGATGATCTTGGAGGTCGGGTATTCCTTGTGGACTCTCTGTGCTATACGCAGGCTGTCGCCGTTGCGCAGGCCGAGATCCAGCAGCAACACTTGGGGGGCAACGTCCTTGAGGAGAGCAGGATCGCCGCGGCCATAGGCGGCAACGACCTTCAAGTCCGGAAGCTGGTTCAGGAGCGCGGTAATTCCTTCCCGTACCAGCCGATTGTCTTCGATCAGCGCCACGGAAATCACGCCACGAGCCACGATCAACTGGGAAACTCGATCCGCAACTCTCTCGATACTACCCCCTGCGCCAGACATCAACCCGGAACGGACCACCCCTAGACCATACACCAGATGTTGAGAAATGGCCATCACCCGATGGTGGGAGGGGGTTGCCTATGCCGTGGCCATCCCTTCAGCCGGCGGGAAGCGTCGCGCCCGGGCTGGCGACGCCGGCCGTCTGGATGAATCAGCGTCGGGAGATCATGGTGCCGCCGTCAGCGCCCCAGCAGGAACAACCCGCCCACCAGCGCGCTCACCGCAACGGCCAGTGCGACCAGTACCCTCCACCGCCTCGAGCTTTCCCACGCTGACAACCCCGCTTCGTCCAGGTACCAACCGGTGTTTTGCGCCTGGTGTATGACGCCGTGACGCCGCAGCCGCCGCCAGGAGGCGCCTTCCTCCACGCCCAGTGACGCGGCCGTGGTCGCCCGCTCCGGGCTCGTGGCCCTGGCGTCAACAAACTTCCGGATGAGAACGCGGGTCTTGTGTGCCGCCGCCGCTGCTGCCACTGCTGCACCGCCGCCTGCCATGATTTCTCCTTAGTCGTGCCGCAATGCTTCCACCGGATCCACTCGACTTGCGCGCGCGAGCGGTCCGCTAGTTCCGAGCCAGGCCGCAGCGGCCAGGACCGCGGCGATCGCACCGAAAGTAGCCGGATCCCAGGGTGTCACGCCAAACAGGAACCGCGCGACCACCCTCCCCGCCGCCCACGCCAGCGGCAACCCGAACACCAGTCCCGCCACCACGGGCGCCAGGCTCTGCCGAAGGATCATCGCCCGAACCCGTTGCACCGCGGCGCCCAGCGCCAGCCGGATCCCGATCTCGCGGCGCCGCTCGCCTACGAGATATGCCGTCACGCCATAGATCCCGGCCACTGCGAGCACCAGGGCCACTGCTCCGCACAGAAAAAGCAGAAACGACCGCAGACGCTCCAATGCAATCGAGTTACTCACGACGGCAGTCATTGTGGCTACATCGGGTACGGGGATCGAAGCATCCACCGACCAGATCGCGCGGCGGATTCCATCGGCCAGCGACGTGCTCGCCGGCGCCCGCACCGCGAGCGTGAGGAAACGCGGCCCGGCCCATTGCGCGAGCGGCACGTGAATCTCCGGCTCGATGACGCCGGCCAGCGCCTTGTGCCGCACGTCGCCGATGACGCCGACGACCGTCCGCCATGCGGTATCACCGGCCGCCCGAACCTGGCGGCCCAGCGGATCACCGCCGGTCCAGAGCCGTTCCGCGAATGATCGCGAAACGACCGCCACGCGCCGGCCATCGGCCCGGTCCGTTGCGTCGAAGTAGCGACCCGCCAGCACTGGGAGCACGAGCGCGCCCGCGTAACCGGGCGTGGTGACGCGCAGCTCGGCGCAATCCTTTCGCTGCTCCGCCACTCCGTCCACCTGGTACGCCACGCACTCGAAGCCGCCATTGAGGGGAAGGTTGGTCGTGGCCCCGGCGGCCGCCACGCCGGGCAATCTGCTGATCCGTTCGAGCGCAGCATCGTAGAAATGCACTACGGCAGCTGGATCCCGGTAGACGGGTCCGTTCAACCCGACGGTCACGGTCACCACGTCGCGCGGGTCGAATCCGGTCGACACGCGCGAGAGCTTCCAGAAACTGTGGAGCAGCAGGCCGGAGCCCGCGAGCAGCGGCACCGTGATCGCCACCTGCCCTGCGAGCAGCGTGGCCCGCAGCCGGCGCACCTGCCGGCCGGCGGTAATACGCTGACCCGCCTGCGCCAGCGTGCCCGCGACGCCTTCGCGCACGGCGGCTAGTGCCGGGAGCAGGCCGGAGAGCATGCCGCTCGCCGTTGCTACAAGCGCCGTCATCACAAGCACGGTTACATCCAGCCGCACGTGCGCCAGGCGGGGGACCCGCGCGGCAGCGGCGGTGCTGAACCAGTGAACGCCGGCCCACGCCAGCACCAGGCCGAGCAAGCCTCCCCCCACCGCCAGCGCCAGGCTCTCGGTGAGCGACTCCTTCAGGATCGCCGCGCGGCTGGCGCCGAGTGATGCGCGGATCGCCACCTCGCGCCGGCGGGTGGTTCCGCGGGCAACGAGCAGGTTTGCAACATTGGCGCAGGCGATGAGCAGGATCAGGCCCACGGCCGCCATGATCACCCCCAGCAGTCGCCGGCTTCCCTGCACCAGCTGGTCGCGCGCGTCTTCGAACCCGAAGCCCACGCCCTTGTTGGAGCCGGGGTAGGCCTCGGCCAGCCTCCCGGCAATGTCCTCGAGCTCGCGCCGTGCCTCCGGGGGCGTGACACCTGCACGCAGGCGGCCGTACATGCTGAAGCGATAGGCCTTCCGGTCCGTGGCGGAGATGAAGGGAGCGAGCGGCACCCACGCATCCCGCACCGATCCCAGCTGGAGGTCGGCCGGCGGGACCGCGTCCGGTGGCAGCACGCCGATGACTGTGACGGGCGCGCCGTCCAGCGTGATTGTGCGATCCACCACCGATCGGTCGGAACCGAAACGCCGCTGCCAGAGTGAATGGCTCAGCATGATCACCGGTGGCGCGCCCGCGCGGTCGTCCGCCGGCTCGAAGGCGCGGCCCAGCATCGGGGTGATGCCGAGGAGCTGGAGGGCGGAGGCGGTGACGCGCGCGACGTTCAGCACCTGCGGATCGCCGCTGCCCGTGAGTGTTGGGCGCGCGTTGCCGAAGAGAGCGGTCGCCTCGAATGACCTGCTCGCCGCGGTGATGTCCTGGTAATCGGGGAAGGACATCAACCGGTATGGCGGATTGGGATTGTCAGCGGGGTGAAAGAACAGCCGCGTCAACCGCTCGGCGCCGGGGTATGGCAGCGGCTTCAACAACACCCCGTTCACCACGGAGAAGACCGCACTGCTTGCGCCGATTCCGACTGCGAGCGTCACGACGCATGCCGCGGCGAATCCCGGGGCGCGGAGAAGCGAACGGACCGACGTGAAGACGGGCAGCACGGCCCCAATCTGTACGTGCGAATGCTGCAGGGCCAGACGGCAGGTTCGAGGTGCGAGGGGATCTCAGTAGTCCACGGCGTCTCCCTCGCACCACACACCTCGCACCTCGCACCTCGTCAACCGCCCACCACCATCCCCTCCATCTTCACAACTTCGAAGTCCGAGCCCCGGATCTGTTTGAGCTTGTCGATGTTCGCGTCGTTCCAGCGTGGGTCCGGCGCGCCGCAGATCAGGAACCCCGTCCCGTTATCCGCCACGAACATCCCGTACTTCTTCAGCGCGGTCAGGATCACGCGGATCTCGGGCGGGAAGCCGGAGATGTTCACCGATGCCTTGAGCCGCACGCGCATCCCCATCGGTGGCTGGTTGGTTCCGGTGAGCGAGCTGGCATAGTGCGTCGCCGGCGGCACGTACGCCCGGCGCGTGGTGGGACAGGTGAACCGGAACGCGTGCGTGATCTCGCCCTTGATCACGGCTTCATCGTAGCGCACGAGACCGGGAAAAATGGGGAGCCCGGCAGCATCGGCCGACGTCCAGCCGGCGGGGCGCAGCGCGTTGGAGCTGAGGTCGAAGATGGCGCCGGAGCCGGCGGTCCAGCTGGCGCCGTTGTTCACGGGGCGGGCGTCGAAGAGCTCGTAGAGTTTCCACGCGTCGAGATCCACCACCAGCACGTGGCGGTCACCAGTAGCGCCCGGGCCGCCCTCGATAGGCGCGTCGGGCGGAATCGGATAGGGGCCGGGATCGCTGTCGTCGGAGTAGCGGAACGAGACCGGCACCCGTGGCTGCGTGGACCGCACGGTGACGAACGGCATCCCGAATAGCTGGCCCTGGTAGGTCGTTCCGAAATCGGGGTGCAGCTCATTTGATGCGCCGCACGTCGCTATGAGGTTGGCGGAGTTGGGATCCACCGGGTCGCCGGAGATGTCGCGGTTCCAGGGATTGTTTGCGGGAAAGACGGAACGCGCCGAAAGATCAGGCGGCGTGTCGGACCCGGTGCCATCGGTGGGAGAGCCCGGGGCGCAGGCCGCCGCGAGGGTTACGGCGGCGGCCAGCAGCGGGCGGGTGAGCGGAGAATCGAGCATGCGTCCTTACCATACATATAGAGGAAAGGGGGCGCAGGTTCCAAGCTCCTTCCGGGGCCGCCGCGAGGCCGTGTCCTGGATCACTCGCCTGCTCTCTGGAGCGCGGGTCTTCAGCGCGAGCGGCGCGTTCGGCGGGTAAACCCGCCACTCGGCTAAGAGCCGCCAAGGCGGCCGGCCTCAATGCAGAGTCAGCGCACCGCCGGAGGATCCGGCGGGAAGGCGGTGTCCCCTAGGATCCCTGCCTTCGCGAGCGAATCGCAGTTGTCACCAACCCGGAACGTTCGAGTGGCCAATGCCGCATCGATGCGCCGCAGGGTCGAATCGGCTACACCCCTGTGAGCTGTGGCGACCGCGGCTGCCGTTAGCCGATTCGCCACGTTCTCACCGTACACGAGCTGCAAGCGAATGCTTTCGCAGAGAGCCGCGCGCATTGAAAACGCGGGATCCTTGGTCGTCAGCTCTTCCCGCAGTATCCGGATCATCCCATCTGAGAGATGCAGGCTCTCAGCCGGCACGGGTGGGAGCCCCGCGTCGATCACAACCGGATTCGCTTCTCGTGAGGCGTTGCCTCGGCACCCAGCTAGCAGCAATGCAAGCGCGATCGGGAGCTTCGTCGGGGTCATTGATTCACCTTGCGCAGTGACCAGGAGCGGCTAGCTCCGGTCGGGCTGCCGAAATGGAATACCTGCCCGTTGCCGCTGAGCAGATCGTTCCGAAGTGTGAGGTTGATGCTGAAGATGTAGGACGATCCGAGCTGGTACTCCGGTGCTCCTACATTCATCCTGGCCGTGACCGGCGCGCCGGCACCACTGGTAACCTGCCCGGACATCAGGGTGCTGTATGTGGCGCCGCGATACGAGTACGAGATTTGGCCGCTCAGCACGGTGTTGGACTGACTGACAGTCAGCGAGACAACCCCCGAATCGAGCGCCGTGCCGAAATCGGTGCTGACCCACGTCCCCGCCCAGCTTCCCGCCAGGCTTGGTACGGGAACCACGTTGTAGACGACGCGACAGGAAGTTTGCCAGCTTCGGGCCGTGATAGTCGCAGTCCCGGGCGAGTGCGCCGCAATGCTGCCGCTGGACGAAACGCTCACGACACCAGAGTCTGAGCTGGACCATTCAAGCTTGCGTCCGCGCGCCAGACCGCCGTTGCGGTTCAGCACCTGAACGTATGGCGAAAGGTTACGGCCGTACCCCGGATAGACGACCTGATCCTCGATCATGCAGTTCGTCGAGCCAACGGTGGCTTCGCGATAGAGCGTGACGAGATCCTGGACTATCCTATTCCGCATCACCGGCTGCCCGAAGTAGCTCTGGTCGATACTGTGCATCACGAAGAACCCGAAGTACGCGCTTACAGGACCGCGCGATCCCAGCCAACTGAATTGCGAGACGACACGATCCCGCGTTTCGGATAGTGGCGTGTTGGTTCGTGGCCAGGTGTTCAGTCCTGCGTCCGGCACCAGGTCCCCTCGCACGATCTCCCCGAGCAGGTGGCGCTCATCCAGCAGCCAGCCCTCACTGCTGGGAGCGGCCAGCGACACCGCGCCGGTAAACGCGGAATCGTTCTGAAACTCCCAACCGAACTCCTGCATGCGCCTGAGTGCCTGTTGCAGCATCAGGTTGCCCTGTGAGTGGGGCACAACGATGGCGTGCGAACCCGCCATGCGATATCCAATCAACCGGTTAGCCAGCTCCAGCGCGTCCGTCTCGTACTTGGTCGGGAAGAAGCGCACCGCGAACCACTGCCGGATCGCCTCCACCAGGTCCGATTCGTTGCTGAAGTACTCTCCGGCCATGCATTGATCGAATGCCGTTTTCCAGCTGCCGTAGTCGAGATAAGCAACCCTATGAGACGCTTCGTCCATGCACTTGATACGCTTCTCGGGTTCGCTGAGCGTCTGTGCGCTCCGCGTCCGGTTGTAGAACCAGTCCACCGCAGCCCGCGGCGTTCGCAATTCACGGACGTCCAGAACGATCGATCGGAGCGTAGCCGTGGATACGAGCATTCCTTCCAGTCTTGTGTTGATGCCATTCACATACAGGTACGTCGTCGGTTCTGCGGAGTCGCCTACCACAGCCGCGCTCGACCTCGCGATTGCAGCGGGCGGGTCATCAGCGCGCAGGATGCTGAACGTGTGTGTGGCAAGTGCTTCATCCAGCCGGTTAAGCGCGGCAGAATCCGCCACCGGATCGAACGCCTGCTGGTACACGGCGGCGAGGGCATCATCCACCCGCGCTGAATCAACCGACTCGGCGTACGCCATCACGCGATCGATGTGCGCCTGGAAAGCCGTCACCGGATCGGCCGCGGTGAGCAGCCCGCGGGCATCGCTCACCAGGACCTCTGTGCCCGGCTGCAGGACGAACACTTTCCGCGACGAAGCCATCAGCACGTGGGTCGTGTCCATGACGATCGATCCGGAAGCCGGGGCGACGATTCCCTCGTCCCGGAACACCGTGAGATCCGAGAAGCCCGGCCGCAGCGAGAACGCATAGGGCACCGCGGTGCCCGCGGGAACGAGCGTCTCGAACGCCGAAGGAGACGCCACCACCCCGGTGTCCGCGATCACGACCAGCTTCTGTTGCGTTGCTACCGGCTGGACCCTGATGATGAGCATCGGTGGTGCGGCGCCCTCCCGGGAGCCGAACTCCACCAGCCCTCCCGCTCGCTCATCCACCTTCTTCAGGAGCCACCCATGGTTCCGAACCTGGCCTCGCAACATCGCCGCGACGTCGGCGGTGACGTCGAACGCAACCACGCCGCGCTGCCCGTTGCGGATGCCGTGCGCGCCCGTGGGAGAGTCCACGAAGGGGTCATCCCGGCGGGGACGGCCCATGTCCCATGCGTCCGCGCCGCGGCACTCGGGGCGGTGATTCCCGGGCCGCGCATCCACGGCGCAATTCCACGTGGCGCCGGATTCGGTCCATGGACGTGTAAGGCGGTGCAGCGAAACGCTGCCCCCGAATCGGCCCCAGTTGTGCCCGGTGGTCACGATGGAGAGCTCGATGCGGGCGGACAGCAGCTCGCCGGCCGCGACGGCCTGCGCAATGACGGACGAATCCCACCGCAGCAGCACGCGGTTGTTTCCCGCGTCCCGGACGCGCAGAATCTTCTCCGCGCCCTGGTTCTCGTTTTCGGCGCCATCGCGGATGTAGGTGTCCGCCACCGGGAGAATGCCGCTTCCCGGCGGGGAAATGCTGTGGAAGAGCGGCGAGGTGATGCCTTCGGGCGCGGACAAATCGCATCCGGCGAGGAAGGCGAGCAGGAGTGACAGGCACAGGCGATTCATGGACCTCCCAGGACGTCCGGCGTTGAGTGCGACTGCAACGCCGGACATCCTGCGAGGTGCTCATCAACCTGCGATCAACGATTCAAATGCGCGGAGACATTGAAATCGTGGAGCAATTCAGCGCGTGACAGCGACCGCAGTCCCTCCTCAGCGACGATAGTGAGAAGTAAGAAGTAAGAAGTAAGAAGTGAGAAGGAACTCCACACGTGAGGAGGGCGCCCGGCTGATCCGGACGCCTTCTCACTTCTCACTTCTCACTTCTCCCTTGCTGTCCTTTGCACCGTAAAGTACTTTACTCGTCATGAACCAGACCCGCACCACCACCGTCATCCTGGCCTGGGCCGTCGCCATCGGCGTTATCGCCGACCAGCTGCTTCGCGCCGAGCCGGGGATCAACATCACGATCGCGGCCGCCCTGCTCGCCGTGGCGGGCCTCGCCATGCCCAAGACCCAGCCCCGCGCGCCCTGGCCTTGGCTCGCATCGGTGTTCTTCGCATCCATGTTTGCCTTCCGCGACACCGACCTGCTGGCCGTTGATCTCCTCGCGGCGCTCGCCTTGGCGAGCCTCCCACTGCTCGGCGAGCGGAGCATCCGGCTCCGCGCCATAACGCTCGCCGAGCTGGTGACCGCGCCCTTCCGCCCCATCCAGGCTGCAACGCTGGACGCCCTGGACTTCGCGGGCCAGGTCCGCACACGGATGGCGCCGGCGGTCAAGGGCCAGGGACAGATGCGCGGCGTCGGCATCGGGGTCCTGCTCTCCGTTCCGCTCGTCCTCGTCTTCGGCTCCCTGTTCGCCTCCGCGGACCCGGTGTTCAAGTCGATCTTCGGACAGAACCTCGGCACCGCCTTCTCCCACGTCGCGGTCATCGGTGTCCTCACCGTCGCGAGTGCCGGCTACCTCTGGACGCTCGCCCGGACGCCGCGCGCCTACGCGCACACCAGGTGGATCGGTGACCTGGGCGGACCGCAGGTCCAGACGCCGCTGCTCGTCACGGTCGCGCTGTTCGCGGCATTCATCGGCGTCCAGGCGTACAGTCTCTTCGGTGGGCAGCAGTTCGTGGAGACCACCACCGGGCTCACGTACGCGGAGTACGCGCGGGGCGGATTCTTCCAGCTCGTCTTTGCGTCGATGCTGGTACTGCCGATGGTCTACTACGCGCCGATGCTTGCGGGGACGCTGGACGAGCGCGCCTCGCGCCGCCTGCGCCTTACGCTCCTCGCGCAGCTCGCGCTCACCGCGCTGGTCCTCGTGTCCGCCCTCTGGCGCATGGCGCTCTACATCCAGATGTACGGCCTGACCGTGGACCGCGTAAACAGCACCGCGATCATGCTGTGGATCGCCGCCACGCTCGCGATCTTCGCCGTGACTGTCGTGCAGGGCAGGCCCGAACGCGCGGCCTACGGCTCGCTGGTCGCGGCCGTGATCACCCTCGGCGCGCTCAACCTGGCGAACCCGGAAGTTCTCATCGCGCGCTTCAACCTCACGCACCAGAACGGGCGCGAGATCGACTTCAAGCACCTCAGCTACCTGGGCGGGGGGGCCGTGCCGGTCCTGGTTTCCAATTTCGACCTCGTTCCCGAGGCCGAGCGGTGCCACGTGGCCACGCGACTCAAGGAGCGCTACGGCACCGAGATCACGGATTGGCGGAGCTGGAACCTCGCGCGGAAACGCGCGCACGAAGCGGTCACTCCACTACACGACCTCGGTCCCTGCCCCCCCGTGTCCGATCCCGCCGCCGGCGCTTCGGCCGGAGGCTAGCGGGCGATGCGCGTGGTATACGTCATCGCCAGCCTCGGGGCGGCACTGGTCTGCCTCTTCTTCACATCCTACACGGTGCGACTGCTCATTGTCTCACGATTCCTTACGTTGACGCGCGAGGGTGGCGGCGGCATGTACATCGGCGCAATCGCCTTCCCCATCGCGGCGATCTGTGCCGGCCTGTTCGCGCGCTGGGCCTGGCGCCGATCGCGCACGGCGACGTGAACCGGGCAGCGCTCAGGCGCTGGTTCATTTCGACCTTCATCGGCGGCCTCATCATGGTCGCCGACGTCACCGGCCTCGCGCTCGCTACCCGAGCGTTCTCCGGACACCCGCCGCGATGGGTCAGCGGCATCTTCTTCTGGTTCCTGGCGTGGCCCGTTCCCTTCTTCCAGCTGATTTTCCCGCAGCCACCCACATCCACCGACGACGGACCCACGATCCTGGCGCTGGTCTTCAGCGCGGCCATCGATCTCGCCCTCCTTTCATCGCTCGTGTACTGGCTGATGTATCGCCGGCATTCGTTGCCCCCGAGGTCCTTCGGGCCCGACGGATCACTTTAGACTGCGAATCACGTTGGGCCCTCAGGATGACGGCGGGGTGTGAGTTGGAAGCCATGGGCGCCGGCTTAAGCCGGCGCCCTGCCCCCGTCAAAACGCCGCCCGTCATTCTGAGCGCCGAAGGCGCGAAGAACCTTGGAGCCGCCATCGCAGCGCCGAAGGCGCGAAGAACCTTCCGTATATTGGATCATGCCCCGACTCTCTCGATCAGCACTTTTCGCAGCCCTGCTACCACTCCTCGCCTTACCCGCGACCGCCCGCGCCCAGTCGGAGACCCGCATGATCCGCGCAACCGGCACCTTCGACGTGAAGATGACCCCGCAGCCCGCAGGAGAATCTCCCGCCGGACGGATGCTGATCAGCAAGCAGTATCACGGCGACCTCGAGGGCTCGGCCACCGGCGAAATGCTCGCGACGATGGACCAGGCCAAGGGGTCAGGGGTCTACGTGGCGATCGAGAAAGTGACGGGAGTGTTGAAGGGGAAGCGGGGCTCGTTCCTTCTACATCACCGCGGCGTCATGGATCGCGGGAAGGCCGACCTGGCGGTCTTCGTCGTTCCCGATTCCGGGACCGATGAGCTCGCGGGACTCACCGGCAGCATGAAGATCATCATCGAAGGCAGTAAGCATTCCTACGAATTCGAGTATGCCCTGCCCTAGCATCAGGATGCGGGCGCCATGGCCCACAGAAGAGTTACAAAGCCAGCGTGGAGGTTCAGCGGTAAGGGTGTTCGGACTGCAGCGTTCCATCTTCGGCGTGGATCTTGATAGTCGACGGACGAATGTTCTTCGCCTGCTGGCGGGCGGCCCAGATGGCCTCGTCTTGCGTGGCGTGGTGGCTTTGCGTGAAGGTGCCATCAACGCAGGTGACAACCCATTCCCTCTGAGTGGGCTGATACTCCACGTTGCATACCGACATGTGCTTTGACACCGCAGTATCATACGGCCCGGTGCACCGTGGAGGAATCTGCAACTCTACTACCCCGGGTGACTGGCGCCGCGCGCGCCGTCGCGACACCTTCCTTGCAATCCTGACCCCACGGGGAAACCAATGGAGTCCATCGCCGGTCTCTTGATCAAGTTCGACTTCATCTTTTCTGGCCTGCTCCTCGTCGCGATCCCGATCGTCCTGATCGCGCTCGCGATGAAAAAGCCGGAGCACCACTAGCCACTCCTTTGCGGCAGTCACTCCTTGCCGTCGTGGGGCTCCTCCTGGGCACCGCATCGCGGCGGGCCCAGGAGAGCCCCACGATCACACCTACGGTTTTTCAGCGCTATTCCGACCGGGTCGTGAAGATCCAGGTCGTCGAGGCGGGCTCCGGGGCCAAGTCCACCGTCGGCTCCGGCTTCTACATCGACGACCGCGGCCACATCATCACCAACTATCACGTCGTCTCCGACATGATCCACAGCCCGGAGCGCTACCGGGCCCAGGTGATCGACGGCGCCGTCACCACCGACTCCGTCGCCGTACTGTCGATCGACGTGGTGCACGACGTGGCGCTGCTCCAGGGCAAGGTCGCTCCGCATCCGCATTTCACGCTCGGCCCGGCCACCACCCGCCAGGGTGAACGGCTCTACGCGCTGGGTCACCCACACGACCTCGGCCTGACCATCGTCGAAGGCGTGCACAACGGCCTCCTCGAGCACACGCTCTACCAGAAGCTCCATTTCACCGGGTCGCTGAATCCGGGCATGAGCGGCGGCCCCACGATCAACGCGGACGGCCAGGTCATCGGGATCAACGTGTCCACCGCGGGCAACCAGGTCAGCTTCCTCGTGCCGGTGGCGCGGGCGGTTGCACTCGCAGGCGGCGCGCTGAAGCCCGGCTACAAGACGGCTGCGCGCCTGCTCGATGATGTCGGCTCACAGATCACCGCGTACCAGGACGTCTATCTCAAGGACCTGTTCGCCGAAGGCACCCGGACCATCGACCTTGGTCCCTACCGCGTCCCGACGGAGCCCGCGCGCTTCTTCCGCTGCTGGGGCGACGCGAACCGCCGGAAGGAACAGCCGTACGAAAGCTCCCAGCACCAGTGCTCGACCGATGACGTGGTGTTCATCGCGGGGGACCAGGAGTCGGGAATCGTCGAGGTGCGGCATGAGCTGCTGACCACCACCTCGCTGAACGTCCTGCGCTTCTATTCGCTCTACTCCAGCGAGTTCTCGGGCAGCGGCCAGGTCTGGGCCGGCGAGGACCACGTAACCGAGTGGCGCTGCCAGACCCGAAACGTCCGCAACGAGACCGTGCCCCTGCGGGCGGTGTTGTGCGTGCGGCGGTACAAGAAGCTGGGACAGCTCTACGACGCGCTGCTCAAGGTCGCCGTACTTGGGCACGAGGACTCGGGGCTCGTATCGACGCTCACGCTTTCCGGCGTCACGTTCTCCAACGTCACCCGCCTCACCCGCCTCTACCTGGACCGGATCACGTGGCACTGATCCTCGAGGTCGTGGACACGAGCACCGGGGACGTCCGTAGCCGCCTACGCCTGGACGGCGCAACACCCCTTTCCATCGGCCGCGACTATTCCAACGATGTCATCCTCGACGATCCATACGTCGACGCACGCCACGCGAGGATCGTCCGGGATGAAGCAGGGGTCGTGGTCATTGAGGACCTGGGAAGCGTCAACCGGCTGGTCATACACGATGAGACCCGGGCGACACGCGTTCCGCTCGAGGCCGGCCTGACGCTGCGGCTGGGCCGCACGACCCTCCGGTTCCGCGATCCCGATGCCTCGCTCCCGCCGGCGCTTCCGGATCGCGCCGAAACAGGTAGCAGCACATCGCAGGCGCTGGCCCGGATCACCAGCCGGGAGGGCCGGATCGCGATGCCCCTCCTCGCCATCGGGCTGACCGTGCTCCAGACCTGGCTGGGCACCTACGAACGCTCGAGCGCGGGAGCGGTGTTCGGCATGGTCGTCGGGATGGCGGTCCTCGCGCTCCTCTACGTGAGCATCTGGGCCATTGCGACCCGCATCATCCGGCACCGGTTCTCGTTCTTCGAGCACCTCGCGCTGGCGTCGGCCGCGTGGGTGGCCAGCCTGGTCGCGACCGTGATCTTCGAGTGGCTGGGCTTCACGTTCCCCGACGGCAGGATCCTGGACTGGACCGAGATCGCCGTCCTGTGGGCCGTGCTCGCGTCGGCGATCGCGCTGCACCTCGGCTTCGCCTCGCACCTGCCGCGCAAGCGGCGGTGGGAGGCCGGCATCGGCATTTCGGTCGTGCTCGCCGCCATCACCACCCTCTCTGTGCTCGCGTTCGAAGAAGGCTTCTCGTCGAGCATTCCATTCTCGTCAGCGATCAGGCCCGTTCCCGCCAGCCTCCTGCCCACGAGCTCGGTCACCGAATTCGCCGACGCCGCGCTGGAGCTCCAGGAAAAAGTGGATAGCCTCGCG
>CAMDCH010000040.1:0-14910 GCA_945889655.1 bacterium HR33 | reverse complement strand
CACGTGGCATCCGCCGTTCATCAGCTCAGGAAGGTCGCCAATCGCGGACCACACGGTTGGGACATGGCGGCGCCGTTGGTTGCCATGAGGCTTCCAGCGGTGGACGTACGGGCTCGCTTCGAGCGAAGGCTTCGGGACAGGCCCATAGCGCCCGCGTGGGAACAACCGGTCGTCCCACCCCAGTCTAGTGGCAAGGAAGAACACGCGCCGCCGCTGCTGGGGAACGCCATAGTCCTCAGCGTAAAGCGTACGCGCCTGGCACTCGTACCCCAGCGTGTCGAGCGATTGGAAGAGATCGTGGCGGTGCAGGCGCTGCTTCAGCGCCGACGGGGTGTCCTGGTCCTCGATGAGTCGCACACCATCAAGAACCACCAGTCGCTCAGCAGCGTCGCCGCGCAGCATTTTGCGCCGCTCTCACGGTATCGGTGGCTGCTAACTGGCACTCCGGCCACAAACAGTCCGATGGACCTGTACGCGCAGTTGTCCGTCGTCGCGGATGGCAAGCCATTCGGGTCCCCGGCGGCGTTCAAGGCGGAGTACGGCGACCCCACGGTGCCCGCGGACAAACGTCAAGTGCTCGCGGGGAAGATTGCTCCGTTCTTGTTGAGGCGGACCAAGGAAGAGTGCCTGGACCTGCCGGAAAAGACCTTTGTGGACGTGATCGTCGAGTTGCCGGCTTGGCAAAGGAAGATGTACGACGCCATGCGGGACGATCTCGCGCACGAGGTGGAAGGGATGAGCGAGGAGCAGTTCCGCTCGTTTCTCCCGACCGCGATGACCAGGCTGCTCCGGCTGTCGCAAGTGGCGAGTAATCCGGCCTTGATCCTCCCCAACGAGCATCGTATCCCGGGCAAGCTGGCCGAGCTGGATGGGCTCGTGTCCGAGCTGGTCGATGCCAACGGTCGGAAGGTGATCATCTGGTCGTACTACGTGGCGACGATCGAGATGATCGCCGCCCGCTACGCCGACCGCGGGGTGATAGCGATCTATGGCGCTACCCCCGCCGAGGAACGTCAACCCTTGGCCACCCAGTTCCAAGACGACCCCAGCGTGCATGTGATGGTCGCCAATCCGTCCGCCGCGGGCACCGGCCTGACCCTCACGGCCGCGACCTACTCGATCTACGAGACCCTCACATGGCGATACGATCTGTACGCCCAGAGCCAGGATCGCAACCACCGTATCGGCCAACGCAATCCGGTCACCTACATTCGACTGCTCGCAGCTGACACGATCGAACGAGCCATAGTCGCAGCGCTTGAAGGAAAGGCCCTGATGGCGGCCGATCTGCTGGGAGATGAAGGCCGACCGGCTGCCAGCCCGACGATGACGCCGGAATTGTTCCTTCGACTTCTCAGGTCCGGAGACTTACCACCCAGAGACAACTGAATACTGAACCACCGACGGTGCAGCTCTACGCCTGCGTGCCGAAGCTAGAGGTCGTCCACCGACAAGCCGGGTACGTTGCCGTCGATGATGTGCGCTCCGAACTTGAACCCGGCCGCGACGGCGTCGGTGCGTGTCTTGAACGTGTCCCTAGCGATGGCTGGCATCCAGGTGTTCTGGCCGTGATCCTGGCGTCCGATCTGGATGTCCAGCGTCCAGTCGCCAAGATCCCGGAGCTGCTTCGGAGTGGCTCTGATCATGTACCCCCGGTACGGCACCTGGTCGTAGAACAGCTCACGGTTTTGCTGTGCCCACGACATGATCTGGATGCTGACCGACTCCTCGGTGTCGTATGGGCTGCCGGGAAATCCCTCGCGCGTCACGCCGTCTACCGTGAGCTTCCACGAGGCGTTGGAGGGCCGGGCCAATCCGTTTGTCGTTACTCCGGTCGAGAGACACTCTCCTTCGACCTTCTTCCCTGCGTGAAACATGACGATCTTGTCCAGCATCGGGCTACTCCTCTTGTTGAACACTCAGGTTGTGCCGGACCCGAGTGAGCCCGGCAGGCTTCCACCATTAGTGAAAACAAGAGAGGGCCGACGAATGTTCCCGTCGGCCTCCCCCGATTCCTTCGCGATACCCGGGGCGGGACTCGAACCCGCACGGGTTGCCCCACCGGCTCCTAAGGCCGGCGCGTCTGCCATTCCGCCACCCGGGTGCGCATTTGACACACGCCTAGCACAATTTGCGCGTCTAAGTGCTTGTGCCGCAACGAGTGGACGTGGGATCCTAAGTCCTGCGCGTCTACCAATTACGCCACGGTCGCGGGCAGGCCGGAAAGTTAGCCAGCCAGTAGAGGTTTCGGAGTGTGAGGCCGCCGGTGCTGGATGCCGCGGCCTCGGTCGTTTGTGCCCAAATGTGCCCGTCGGAAAGGTGCCGCGTGCGTTCCGCGCAGGTATCATGGGCTAGCGGTGCTGTATATACACTTGTATATTCGTAGCAATGGTTCTCACGGGAGCGTGAATGACGAAACGGAAAAAGGACCGCCCGCGCCGCCGGCGCGCGCGAGCGGTCGAATTCGAGGTGGAATGGAGTGCCGGAGACCCGGTCGTGCCTCAAGAACCGAAGCAGCCGATTTCATTTCGCGTTGACCCGGATGTGTTGGGCTTTTTCAAAGCGAAGGGCCCCAAGTATCAGACCCGCATGAATGCGGTTTTGAGGGCGTACATGGATTCTCAGGCAGGCGAGGAGAGTGAATGAGCGACGCACCTGGTGAAAGCGAAAGCCAACCGGACGCGAAGAATGAGGCGGAGACGATGGCTCTCTTCCATGGGTACATCAATCGCAATCTGAACCTGAAGCAGATCGACGCAGAGCGCCGGGAGCAGCTGGCGCGGATAGGTACCCTGAGGAAATCAGCTGTCATCACCTACGCGGCGCGTTTGACAGCAATGCCGGTTCGTGCGCCGATAGGAATCATGTATGACGACTTGCTGCCCTTCACAGACATGCTGGCTAATTGCTCCGGAGATCGGATCTCCGTAATCCTCGAGACTCCTGGTGGTGCAGGTGAAGTCGGGCGTGAGATGGTCGAGATCCTTCACGAGCGGTTCAGGCACGTCAGTTTCATCGTCCCGGGCACAGCCAAGAGCACGGGGACGATCATGGTGCTCGGTGGCGACGAGTTCCTGATGGGCTCAACCTCATCGCTCGGCCCGATTGATGCCCAGCTCTTCAACGATGGGAAGCAGTATTCGGCCGATGCCCTGATTGAGGGTTTGAAGCGAATCAAGGATGAGGTCGAACAGACCGGCAAACTGAACAGTGCGTTCATTCCGATCCTCCAGAAGATCTCACCTGGAGAGCTGGAGCATGCCTATAACGCTCTGCAGTTTGCCCGGGAGACCGTCCGGGAATGGCTGGCACTCTACAAGTTCAGCGACTGGAAGAAGCATTCGTCCGACGGTCGCCCAGTGACCGAGGATGACAAGCGCCAACGCGCAGACGAGATCGCGGCAGCGCTCTGTAGTCAGTCGCGGTGGCGGACTCACGGTCGTTCAATCAGGATCCCGGACTTGGAGGCGTTGCGTTTACGCGTCACTAACTACGATCGGGAGAGGGAGCTGAAGGATGCGATCACTCGGTATCACATCTTATTGCGCATGACCTTTGATGCAGGAAATGTTTATAAGGTGTTTGAGACGCCCACCGCGACCCTGGCGATGCGCTTCAACATGGAAGTCACCCAGGTCGAGCAGAATATGCCGCAGCCGCGCTCGGTGGTTGCGAACGTCCAGTGTGGTAAGTGCCGTAAGTCGCTGAAAGTCCAAATCGACCTTCAGCCCGGTGTGCCGCATCGGCCGGGGGCAGTTCGATACCCGAAGTCTGGGAAGCTGCCCTGTCCGAGCTGTAACCAGACCATTAACTTGGAGCCGGTTCGTAAAGAAATTGAGCAAAACCTCGGAAAGAAGGCTCTCGACACTCAACCGACGGACTAAACCGACATGGAGAGCAAAGCTCTGGACCAGGGGAAATTCTCGGAATTCGAAGTGCTTTTTGCGAAGCTGCAGGAGGCGGGACACTCCGAGACAGTCCAGAAGTCCGAAACGATCTCGAAAGAGAGTGATCCAATCGTTGCGCTAGCAGAGGCGACCATGGAAATCGATACCCCTCGCTTCACGACATACGTTTCGTCGTGAACTAATGTCCGGATGAAGGCCCCGCCGCTGAGGTGGGGCCTTTTTTGCGCCCATCAAGGAGCCCGCCGCCAAAGGATGGAGTCTCCACATGCGTTCGGAATTATCAGCAGGGGTTTGGTACCGATGGCCATTGAAGCAGCCTGAACCTCCCGATCAGAAGAGCCACTTCCCCAGCCACGCAATCAGGAAGAACGGTGCGGGGAAGAGGGTCAGTCCGATCGAGAACACGAACCCATAGCGGAAGAGCGCCTGGCTTACGGCCGGTGCCCGCTCGCCGAGGAACCGGCGAAGGAGCATGTCCACCGGCGCGCCGATGGAATAGCAGACGTTGGCCAGTACGCCGTAGACGAGCGAAGGAATTGCGAGCTGCCAGGGCGGGAGGGAGGACTCTGGGCGGAATGATGAACGAAAGAGCGGCGAAGCTGAGCGTGACGAGCCCTGCACCCCCGACCGACGCGTTGAACAGGAGCCTTCGCGACTCCCACCACCTGACGACGCCCCAGTTACCGCGCGGATAGTAGAGAGGAGTAAAGAAGTACTTCTCGACGGCGGTCATCCCGGCCTCTGGTTCAGTTTCCTCAAGTACTTTGTACTACAAAGTGGATTGGCGCAAGTGGGCGGATTTTCAGTCGCTTCACGCGACAGAAGCCGAAAAGCTTGTCCTGAGCGCAGCGAAGGACGGCTTTACGCCGCGAACGGCGCGGCGGCCTGCCTGACGCCACGATACAGCAACACGAGCGCGATGCCCTGGAAGACGTGATACACGGCGTTGTGGTCGAAATAGTCGGGGTGTATCCCCAGCTTCGCCTGCTGGACCGCCGCGGCCATAGCGGAGACCGCGAACGATCCTGCGAGCAGTCCCCACCCCGCTTGCCCCTTCGCCCGCTGGATCATTGCCGTAACCAGGAAGAGCAGCAGGGCCGGCGCGTAGAATCGCACGATCATCCCGAAGGATTCATCCACCAGCACGGTGCTGCCGATGAATGCGAGGCCGTACATGACGACGCCCAGCCGGACGACCGACTCTCCAGCGAACGGGAGTACCTGGCGGAAGGCGAGGTACACCAGCGTGCTGGATACGACCGCGATGGCGAGGGGCACGGGAAGCCATACGAGGTAACCGGCCAGGGTGGTCGTGCCGGTGGTGAAGATGGCGTGAAAGACCGCGCCGGCGAGTGCCGCAACCGACAAGCCGAGCAGGATCACGATCCCGCCACTGGTCAGCAGGCCCGGCGCGGCTCTCCGCTTCAGCATCCACGCCAGTCCGGTGCCGAGTACTGCCAACCCGACGTCGGTGAATACGACGTCGGGATCGTGGATGGTCAATCGCCCCTCAGGGCTTTCGCACGTACCGGCTGGTCGGAGATGATGCCGTACGGCTGTCGCGCGAACGCGGCCTTCAGGTCGGCCTCGTCATCAATGGTCCAGATGAACGCAGGCCAGCCGCGCGCGAGCAGGCGGTCGATCGTCTTCGGATTCACTTCGTGATTGATGCTGAGCAGGTCCGGCTTCACGATCTTGCGGACGGCCCGGCGGATGAACTCCTGTCGCACCGCCCACGGGAGGTTGACCTTGTCCTCCGGCCGGATCTCCGCCAGCAGCTCGGGATTCCAGTTGGTGTCCATGAAGATCAGCGCGGTTCGGACCCTTGGGTCGAGCTGCTTCAGCCGGTAGAGGACGAGCGGGTTGAAGGAGCTGAGCACGACGCTCTCGTGCGCGTCGTACTTCCGGATGATCTCGACCGCCCGCTCCTCGATCCCGGTGCGGCCCATGCCCGGAACCTTGAGCTCCGTCATGAGGATCCCGCGACCCTTCACCGCGCGGACGAAGTCCTCGAAGGTGTGCACGTTGGCCCCGTTCAGGGCCGAGTCGTATTTGGGGCCTAGGTCCAGCGCCAGCATCTCTGCGGCGGTCTTCTCACGGACTTTGCCGGTGCCCGAGGTCAGGCGGTCTACGCTCAAGTCGTGATAGACCACCAGCTCGCCGTCACGCGTGAACTGGCCGTCCACGTCAACGCCGTCCATCGCGGCCGCCATCGCCTTTTCCACCGCGTAGAGGCTGTTGTCGGGACCGAGGTCGCCGAAGCCGCGATGCGCGAAGACGAGCGTGCGGGCGGGACGAGTGACGAGTGTCCCGGAGTACGGAGGCTCGTAAACGAACAGGTAGAGACCGGCCCCGATAAGAAGGGCCAGCACCGCGAGCGCGACCCGCTTACCGGGTGACAGGGCGGCCATAGGTCTCGTAGAACTGGCTGGAGAAAATGTCGTCCGGATCGTAGAAGCGCTTCCGTTCCAGCGCCCGCGCGGCGCCCGGGTAGGCGCGATGGAACTGCTGGACCGTTGGGTAGAGCTGGTACGTGAGGTAGTAGGTGCCACCGTTCTCGATCGCGGCGTCCACCAGCTTGCGAGTGACGTCCCGCGCGTGGGCCTGCCCCTCGGCCGAGAGCGGGACGTTGCTCATGTGGATGATCGCGAAGACGTCGCGCGCGGGCGCGTAGGAGAGCGCGGTCGAGGGATTCGCGGTGACGTACCGGACGGTCGCACTGAGGACGTTCATCCTGCCATCCACCAGGATAGTCCGGAACCGGTCCATGAACGGAATGAAGTTCTCGACCGGGACGTAATACTCCTGGATGATGTCGGTGTTCTTCGACGAGTGATAGGAGAGCAGCTCGAGCGGAGCGAGAGGCGGGCGCATCGAGTTATTGCGGGAGACGATGCGTGCTTCGTCTGCGCCGAGCTCGAACTTCTTCTGGAGCGCCCACCGCAGCGACTTGGCCCAGTCGCTCTTCCGGGAAATGCCGAAGAAGACTTTGTCGCGCCAGACGTTGGCTTCTTCCGTCAGCGCGTAGTTGTCGTGCATTCCCGCGGGCGCGCGACGCCAGGTGACGCCGATGATTTCCTTGAGGAACGAATCGGCGTCCGGGTCAATGGAGGGCCGGGCGAGCAGGAACACGACGCTCGTATCCGCTTTCACCTTCGTCGCGAACCAGGCAGGGAAGTCGTGATAGTCCATCGCGACACTGCGCTGTTCATACATCTCGTCGGCAGCGAGGCGGAGCGTGGCGTCGAGGATCACGCCGTACATGCCGTAACCGCCGATGGCGAGTGAGAACAGCTCGGTGTTCTTCGTGCGGCTGGCATCCACCATGCTCCCGTCGGCCAGCATGATGCGGAAGCTCTCCACGACCTCGACCATCTGTGTCACGTCCAGGTCACGGCCGTGCGCGTTGGCGGACATCGTCCCGCCTACCGTGAAGATGTTGGACGACTGCATGACCTTGATGGCGAGGCGTTTCGGCGCGATCGCGCGCTGGACCTCGGCCCAGGTAGCCCCGGCCTCGACCGTGATCCGTTTTCCCGCGGAGTCGATCGCGAGGACATTGTTGAAGCTCCGCATGTCCAGCACCAGCCCGCCCGCCGTGTAGGTGTGCCCGCCCTGGCTGTGGCGGCTGCCGGCGATGGAAACCTTCAGCTTGCGGGAGCGTGCGTCCGCAAGCACCGCGCGCAGTTCCTCCACGCGACGGACCGTATCCACCGCGGCCACCCGCGCCGGCTCCAGCCGCGAGTAGTCCTCGCGTACGAGAGGATCGCGCCGCCGGAACCACTCGCCGTATTCCACGACGAAGGTGCTGGCGTAGAACAGGAGTACCGCCATGATCCCGAGTACGAGCAACCCGGCAACACGGAGCGAGCGGAGTTTTGGCACGCGCCAATACTTGCCTCCGGGTCGAACACGCGCAATCGTTCGATCACCCTTCGCCACTCACGACGATGAAATCAATCCTCATTGAAGTCCTCGGCTGGACCGGCGGCCTCTGCCTGCTGTACGCCTACTACCGGATTTCCTCGGGTCGATGGAATGGTCGCTCCAAACCCTACCTGCTCTTCAACATCGCCGGCAGCTTTTTCTTTGCCCTCAATTCGGGCTTTCACGAAGCCTATCCCTCTGCGGCGCTGAACATCATCTGGGCCGCCATCGCGATCCGCCTGCTTGCTTCTCGAGGCCCCAGCCAGGCCTCCGGAACCACTTAGATTCCCTTCATGCTCGTCTCTTTCGAGAATCTCCCCGCCACGGCGCGTCTCTGGACCTTTGCCGCGGCGCGCCCGTTGGCCGACGCGGAATCGGCGCAGCTGGGCCCGGCGGTCGAGCGCTTCCTGAATGAATGGACCGCCCACAAGGTCCCGCTGGCGACCGCCTGGGAATGGCGGCTCAACCGGTTCCTCTTCGTTGCGGTGGATGAGTCCATGGCCGGCGCGTCCGGTTGCTCCATCGACGCGCTCGTACGGTTCATGCGGCAGCTGGAGCAGCAGCTCGGCGTCACCTTCACCGATAACGGACCGGTGCTCTACCGCGGTGCGGCCGGTGACGTCCAGCGCGTGACCCGGCCGGAGTTCATGGCGCTCGCCGAGAAGGGCGCGGTTACGCCGGACACGACGGTCTTCGATACCACCCTCACGACGGTCGGCGCGTTGCGCGAGGGCCGCTGGGAAGTGCCCGCCAGGCAGTCCTGGCACGCGCGCGCCTTCTTCTAGGAGACCATCCATGTCGGACAACGTGATCCGCGCCGAGCGATTCGAGCTGCTCGACGCGAAAGGCAACGTGCGGGCGCTGCTGTCCTGCGAGGAAGACACGGGGGTCCCATCGTGCGTGTTCTACGACGCGAAGGGCGAGGCGCGCGTCATCGTCGGCCTCTCGTGGAATGACATGCCGCAGATCCAGCTGGCCGCGCCGGACGGGACGGCCAGGGTGGCACTGGTGGTCCGGCCTGAAGGGACGGGCATGATCGTGCTGGCCGATGGGGACCAGAAAACGAAGGCGCTTACCGCAACAACGTAACTATTCGGAGTCGGCGGCCTCTACCACGATTATCGCCGTCCCGTCCTCTCCGTACGTCACCGTCACGTTCCACGGCTGACAGCAGACCTGGCAGTCTTCCACGTACTCCTGGGCAGCGCCGCTCCCCGGATCGAGCGCGATCTCGTTCTCCGCCCCGCAATACGGACACGACACCTGGCCCGTCGTGTCGGCGGTGCCGTCACCCAGCGGGAAGTCTTCGTCGAGATCGTCTGACATGAGGGAAAAATAGGCGGACAGGCGGTCAGCGGTCCTACTTCGCTGAAAGCTCCGTCTGCTGCGTAAACAGGTCCGTCACCGACCGGCTGTTTTGAAGCATACGGATGGCGGCGTCGAGCGCCGCTTCCGGATTCGCATCGGGAAACTCGAAGTCGGGTGACACGCCGCGGGCATCCCGCAGCAGTCGACCACTATCCGACGTGTACGTGCCGACGTTCGCGGGGTTGGCATCGAGCACCCGTCCTCGCGCGGTGACCCAGCGAGCCGTCGTCAGTTTGAGGACGAGGCCATCCTTGAGCGTGAACGGCGTCTGCGCGAGCCCATTGCCAAAGGTGCGCGAGCCGACGATCGCCGCGCGGTCATGCTCCTGGAGCGTGCCGGCGATCAGCTCAGCGGCGCTCGCGGTGCGCTTGTCCACCAGGACCACCAGCGGCAGGTCCGGCCACTGCTGGTTCTCGCGCGCGACGAATCGCTGCGAGTAGCGGTGCCCTTCAAGCCGCCCGATCGGGAGATCCTGGTCCAGGAACAGCCCTGCGATGGCCACACCTTCCGCCACGAGTCCGCCGGGATTGCCCCGGAGATCCAGGACGAGTCCGCGGAGCCCGGTGGCGCGCAGTCCCGTGATGGTGGCGCGCAGCGCGTCTGCCGAACCCTTGCTGACGGAGGGGATCGAGACGAGCGCGATGCTGTCGGCCAATACGCGGACCGTGGTGGACGCCGGCTGGACCGATGGCCGAGAAGACCGCTCATAGCCCCGCTGGTCGAGCAGGGCGGAGTAGGGGTCCTTCAGGCGGGACACGATGCCCTCGGCCGCGAGCCGGGCCAGGTCGGCATCACCCAGGGAGTCGACGTAGTTCTGCTTGATGACCGAGAGGACCTGCTCCACCAGCTGTGATTGTGCCGAGTCGTGCTGCTGGACCTTGGCTTTCGTCTCTCGGCGCGCGGATGCGCTGCCGGCCAGGAAGCCGGTCAGCAACAGCGCGATCACGGGGAGCCAGCGCCCCCAGCGGAACAAGCGAGTCATGGCAGAGAATGTCACTGGGACCGAACCGCGTCACTATCGGCATGGTCGGCACTGATGCCCGGACGCGACGGTAGGCTTGTGTCGGACGCACACTGACGTGAGGGGGCAAAACGAAAGGCGTCAGTCGCCGTCGCGACTAACGCCTATTCCTTGCTCAGGTTTCCCGTCTCCCGCTTCCTACTTCCCCTTCTCTACTCAGAGCGGCAGAACCGCCCTGCGTCTCGCTACTGAGAAGCGTCCCAGGCGGGACCCGGTCGTCACGGCTCCGTTGCCGGCGATGACCCAGGAAGCTCCTAACTCCCGTGCACGGTTCGCGGTCCTCGTGCTGGCACTACGCAGGTCTGCGTGCTCATCTCGAGACGCAATGACCAATGCCATCACCAGGCACCCCACAAAGCCCCCAAGAATGAACCCTACCGCGAGCAGCAACATGGGCTTCCTCCAAGCTGCGATCAGGCCGTCCAACTGCCGTACCGTTGGATTGCAACAACCGGACCAGCGTCGGGCGGGGGCGCAACGATATGGCACCTAAGTGCCACTGCTGGTGAGACTAAGGCCTGGAGGGAGTAAGACGGAAAACGGAGAGTGCAGCCGAAGGATAGCAGGGGTCGCGGCGGCCACATTGTGGTGCCGCCGCGGACACCCGGTCAGGAATCGTCTGCGGCGCTGACTTCTACAACTACGCGTCCCCACCGATCGTGGACTACGCGCACTTGCCATGGGCGTTGGCAGACCGCGCAATCCTGGAGGTACTCCTGGTTCTTGCCGTAGGTCAGGTCGAGTGGGATCTCGTTCAGCACGGCGCAGTAGGGGCACCGGATGCGTGCCCCCGCCTCGACCGCCCCCTCGCCCGAGAGGAAGTCGTCATCCGACGGCCCGTCCAGGTGGCTGGGAAAACTCGTCATGCCCATCAGCTTCCGCGCACCACGCGCTTCAGGAGTCGTCCCGCTGGCAGCGGCGCGTTGGCGTCCTCGACCTGGTTCAGCAGCGCAAGCTTGTCCACCGCGATCTGCGATGGGTACTGCTGGGCAAACTGCGACAGGTTCATCGACTGTGACAGCTTCACGATCTCGAGCCGCATCGGCTGCATGTTGAGGACCTCGCGGTCCGTCACCCTGGTGAAGCTGCCGAACGTGCTCTCGATGGCCCGGCTGTTCTTCGAGAAACCCTGCGCCGTTCCATAGCCGATCAGCTGGTACACCCGGTTGTCGTACTGGAGGAAACCGGCCACCCCGCGGATTTGCGCGCCTTCCGGGGTCTGCGCCGCGAACTCACCCACGACGCCGTCAAAATCGCCGAGCCGCTGGTGGGTCGGGCGGCTCGCCGTCAGGCCCTGCTGGCCGAAGAACGCGTTGGCCGCTTCATCCACCGATTTCTGTGCGACGATCTCCACCTGGATCATCGCGTCCTGCTCGGCCGACATTGCCACCACCGCCTGCTTCTGGTTGGCGTACTTCCACCCCGCGGGGAACTGCACCTGGAATGCGAGGTCAGGATGCAGAAACAGGTTCTGCCGGAAGAACCCTTCCCGCGGGTTCAGCCCGTACATCAGGCCGTTCAGCTTCATCATGTACGACTCCACGCCGACAACGCCGCCGGTGGGGAGTTTCTGCGCAACGATGAGCCCGTTGATGTGATTGTACCGGTTACCGGGGTCCGGGTGGGTGGAGAGCCACTCGGGTGACTTGCCGCCACCCTCGCTGCCGCTCACGCGCTGAAGCATGGTGAAGACACCCGGCATCTCACGCGGATCGAAGCCGGCCTTGCTCATGTATCGCAGGCCCAGCTCATCCGCCTGGTTCTCATCATCGCGGCCGAACTTGAGGAACAGGACCCCGACGCCCGCCCCGGCGACGTCGCCCACCTGCCGAACCGTGGAGGAGAAGATCATTCCCAGGCCGAGACCCAGGTTGGCGAGCTGCGCGCGGCTCATCTGCTCGACCGAGTGCCGCGCGGTGACGTGGCCGATCTCGTGGCCCATGACCGCGGCGAGCTGCGCCTCGGAGTTCATGTAGGCCATGATCCCGCGCGTGATGTAGATGAATCCGCCTGGTACCGCGAAGGCGTTCACGATCGGGTCTTCGACCACCCGGAAGCTCCATTCGAGCTGCGGCCGCTCGGAAACCTGGGCGAGCTTGGTCCCCATGCCACGCACGTAGGACTGGATTGCCTCGTTGGGCGTCAGGCCCATTTCCATCACGACCGTCGTATCGTTCGAACGGCCTATCGCAATCTCCTGCGACTCCGAGACCAGTGAGAGTTGCCGCTGGCCCGTCGCGGGATTGGTCGCGCATGCGACCGCAAACCACAGCACCGCGATGCTGCCCCCCGCTGCCAGCTGCCATCCCTTGCTGCGATTCATCGTGCTCACGTGTGCTCCTCGGCGTGGTGGTCCGGCGCCCGGTTGATAGTGCGTCCGATGGTGGAGATAGCAGGGAATGTGCCTGAAACGACGCGGTCAGACCCTTCGCTTCGCTCAGGGCGACGCGGTCAGGCGGGGCTAGAGGGCTGCTGCATGCTCGCCACAACTCACGCTCGCGCTGAGTCCCAGCGACACACCTGTCGCGGCGCGAGCGTCACGTCCTCGGACAATGGACGCCGAGGAGCCCGTATGCGCGTGCCTTGGACGGGACCCTGGGGGAGTGTAAGGTTGCCTGGTGGCGGTCCCCTTCCCAGATTATCGTGTCCCTTCCCACACCCTTTTTTGTCGTATCCCCAAGGAGTTGCCGAATGACGCGGAAAGCGTTGCTGGTCGGAGTTCTTGCGATCGGTCTTGGAGTGACGCCGGCCATGGCGCAGCGCGGCGGCGAGCAGCCTCTCCCGGGCCTCCAGGGCAGCTCCAACATCAAGCTGTTGTCGCACATCCCGATGGGTGGACCCTTCTACTCGAACGACGTCGAGGTCGAGCAGGAGCTGTCCCGTCCGTACGTGTACGTCTCCGGCCGCTCGCACTACGGGTTCAAGCTCGTCAACATCAAGGATCCGGCGAAGGCCTTCGAGATGTACCGGTGGACCATCGAGAACGACAATCTCCACACGGGCCGCGCGACCGCGCCCGCCTACCTGAAGACCAACGGCCGCTACTACTACGCCCAGGCCTTCCAGTTCCAGCAGGGCGGACCTGACGCCGACCTCGGCGCGGTCATCTTCGACGTGACCGGCCTGCCTGACACCAGCAAGATCAAGGAAGCTGTCCGGCTCCGGGCGCCCGACGCCCCCGGCGGATTCCACGAAATCTTCGCGTACAAGCACTCGTCCGGCGCGGCGCTGCTCCTCACCACCGGGGGTAACCCGGGCGCGCGCATCTACGACATCGGCAAGGCCACAACTGGTGATAAAGGAATGGGCTTCATCGGCCGCATCCCGAACCCCACCACCACCGAGGGTGCCGCCGCCGGCTACCACGATTTCTACGCCGGCTACGATCCCGTCACCAAGGCCGACCGGTTCTTCGGCGCCGGCAGCGGTGGCTACTACGTCTACGACATCACGAACCTCCTCGATCCCAAGCTGCTGGTCTCGGCGACCGGCATCTCCGGCCTTTCGCGGGGCCATACGTTCACGCCGACTCCCGACGGTCGCTACGCCGTGCTCGAGTCCGAGTACCAGTACGCGCCACTGCGGATCATCGACCTGAAGCCTGGCTTTGACGGCACGGTGAAGAACATCTCGCGCCCGATTGGTGCCTGGACCAATCGCTGGCAGGGCCTGCCGCACAATCATGAAGTCCGCTGGCCGTACGTGTTCGTTTCGACGTACGAAGACGGGATGTCGGTCTTCAACATGATGGACCCGACTAACCCGTACACCGTGGGCTACTACGACACCTACGACGGCCCGGTCATGCTCAACAAGGACAAGCCCTTCGACGTGCCGACGCCCGGGCAGGGCAGCGTGGCGAACGGCGCCGATGGCATCGATGTCCGTAACGCCGACGGCCTGATCGTCATCGGCGATCTCTACACCGGTCTCTGGCTGTTCAAGATGGAAGGCTTCGATGGCTGGAACGGCCACCAGTGGGGCATGCCGAACCAGTCGTCCGCCCAGGACTGGGACAACGGCCCGGACGGAGCCCCGAAACCCCAGAAGGTGTCCTGAGGTCGCGCGTGCGCGCGAACCTCAGGGCATCCTGAGCGCGTAGCGCGAAGGATCTTTCACTATGGAGGCATGCATGAAGCGTTCGATTCTGTTCGGCGTTGCAGCCCTCGTGATCACTGCTCCGCCCCTTTTTGCTCAGAAGAATGAGCAGCAGGCGCCGGGTGAGCGCGGCAGCCGCAACATGAAGGTCATGGCACACGTCCCGCTCGGCGGTTTCTTGCAGGCCAACGACATTGACATCGAACAGGAATTGTCCCGCCCCTACGCCTACGTCTCCGGGCGATCGCACTTCGGTTACCACATCATTGACCTCAAGGATCTTGGCCGCGCCCGACTCCTCTACAAGTGGGAGATCGAGAACGCCGACCTGCACCAGGGACGTGCGCTGAGTGCCATGTACCTCAAGGACCGGGGCCGGTACTACCTGACCCAGTCGTTCCAGTTTCAGGCGGGGGGCCCCGACGGTGACCTGGGCGCGGTGGTGTTCGACGTGACTGGCCTGCCGGACACGACCAAGATCAAGGAAGTGGCGCGCATCAAGGCGCCCGACGCCCCCGGTGGCTTTCACGAGACCTACCCGTATAAGCACTCTGACGGCCGGGCCCTGCTGTTTACCACCTCCAGCAA
>CAMDCH010000039.1:0-14992 GCA_945889655.1 bacterium HR33 | reverse complement strand
GGCGATAGCCTGCCGGCGCGACACCATGCGTCGTGGACTCAGACACCTGCGAGTTCTTCTGCTGCCGGCTCATGAATCTCCACCCGGGCCCGCGAGAGCCACCCATCGAGTGAGAACGCACCGCTGCCCTTGATCATGACGACCGACGCCAGGGCTGCCGCAAGGATGTGAAACTCGAATCCCTCGCCCGCCTGCGACCCGGCCCAGTTCATGAAGAACCCATTGGCAAGGTGAGAAGTGAGTACAGCGCCGGCCATGACCGCCACGATGCCGGCCGCTGCCAGGCGTCCCGCCCCGCCCACGATCAGCGCAATCGCGCCGCCGAACTCGGCGACCAGCACGAGCACTCCGAGCCACGTCGGGATGCCGATGCTCGAAAAGAACCCCAGCGTTCCCTGGATCCCGTACCCGCCGAACCACCCGAGCACCTTCTGGGCAGCGTGGGGAAACATCACCAGCCCGAGCACTACGCGCGCGACCGTCGCGGCCACGTCGTTGTCCGTCTTCAGCAACCGGTTCAGCATACATCCTCCTCGATAGATTTTCCTACACCAATCAACATTTGACTAATCACGTATCAAACCATGCGAAAGGCGCGGGGGTTCCGCGCCTCTCTCCTACTCCCCGGCCGCCTTCGCTACCAGCAGGCCCAGGAGCCGGACCAGCTCCCGCTGTTCGCTGACCTTCAGGGCCGAGAGCGCTTCCTCTTCATTCTTCCGGACCAGGCTGGCCAAGGACTCGAGCAGCTTGAGCCCCGGGTCAGTGATCCAGCAGAGGACCTGCCGGCGGTCCGCTTCGCACCGCTCGCGACGTACCAGGCCCTTCTCTTCCAGGCGATCGAGCAGCCGCGTGATTCCCGGCGTTTGCTCGATCATCCGGTCGGCGATGCTCAGTGTCGGCACGCCTTCCTTCCCACCGCCCCGCAGGATCCGCAGGACGTTGTACTGCTGTCCAGTGATACCGAAGGGAGCGACCATCCTCTCCCCCCGCCGCCGCAGGCGATCGGCCAGCAGCACGATGCCGATGACCGCCTCGTGCCCCGGACCGGCAAACGGCTTGTTCTGCTTGATGGCGGCCTGGATGGGGGTCGGTTCCATGATTTACATTACACGTCAATTAATGTTATGTCAATAGTCTCGTTCTACCGCAAGCCGAAACAGTAGAAAAGCCCCGCCCCGCCTGACCCGCGCAGGTTCTCCTGGCTGCAGCCGCGCGAACTGTGCGCCGAATTCCACGACGTGGGGTTGTCGCCCCCACCCTGCCGGTCGTGATGACCCAGGCGCGTCCCGCCCTCGCCGCTGCTCGAGTAGTTGTCGCAGTTGGTGTAGCCAACGGCGGTGAACGCCGTGCCGTCGAGGTTCGATCCCGTGATGATGTCGTGCGTGTTCGGCGTGTCGCCGCGCCCGTTCACCAGGGCGCCCTTCTCGGTGATCGAGTTGACCTTCGAGAGCTTGTTGTTGTCGCTGTGGAGGTCGGCCACGTTCTCGGCCACCTTCACGCCCTTCGCGTTGTACCAGGGACCCGGGCCGATCCGGTCCTTCGCGTGGACCACCGCCTTGCCCTCCTTGTCGATCGTGCTCAGGTAGGCGCGGAACTGCACGCCCCGAATGCCGGCGGCGTCCGCCAGGGCCTGGCAGTGCCGGTCGGCGCCTTCGATCCCGCCGAGGTCCGCCCCTTTGCCGGAGCCGGCGCTCGTGATGAAGAACGACGTGGTCTGCTGCGGGGCCTGCGCGCCCATCAGCAGCACGCTCGCCAGTACCGGGATGAAACGCTTCATGTCGCCTCCGTGTGCGGGGTCCCTAAATGACACCGGGACCAGCCCCCGCCGGAAGCCCGGTGTGCAAGAACCGCGTCCCTCCTCGTCCTCCTGCACTGAGACCCATCACCCCTACGAGGAGCGACCAATGAAGCGGATAGCTTTCATCGCGTGGCTGGCCCTGATCGGGGCCTGCTCGAGTCAACAGTCGGCACCCGTGGCGCAGCCGGTACGAGCCAACGAAGCGCAGCTCGCGGACGGCTCGGCCGCGCAAGGTGCCCGGTCCGAGGTGGACGAAATCAAGGCGATGACGCCTCAGCCGGTCGGCGCCAAGTTCGCCCGCGAACGCCGCGACCTGGCCTCCATCGCCGCGGTCGCCGACCCCGGCGCGTTCAATACCGAGGAATACGGTCATTTCGTGGACAACGCGTTCCGCAGCGCGGAGCGCGAACCGCTCTCCACGTTCTCGATCGACGTTGACCGCGCCTCGTACGGCAACATCCGCCGCTTCATCAGTGGTGGACAGCGCCCGCCCATCGATGCCGTCCGCATCGAAGAGATGGTGAACTATTTCCCGTACGCGTATCCGGAGCCCACGGGCGCTCACCCGTTCTCGATCACGACCGAGATCGCCACGGCGCCCTGGAACACGAAGCACCTCCTCATGCGCGTGGGCCTCAAGGGACGCAGCGTCCACAACGAGAGCCTGCCGGCGGCCAACCTCGTCTTCCTGATCGACGTTTCGGGCTCGATGATGGACGAGAACAAGCTCCCACTGGTGAAGAAGTCGCTGCGCATGCTGGTCGGGCAGCTGCGGCCGCAGGACCGCGTTTCGCTCGTGGTGTATGCCGGCGCCGCGGGCCTCGTTCTGCCTTCCACGTCCGGCGAGCACAAGCCCGAGATCCTCGATGCCATCGACCGCCTCGAAGCGGGCGGCTCGACCGCCGGCGCCGAAGGCATTCGCCTCGCCTACCAGGTGGCCCGTAAGCACCTGCTGGCGGAGGGCAACAATCGCGTCATCCTCGCCACCGACGGCGATTTCAACGTCGGCATCCCGAGCGATGGCGAGCTGGTCCGGCTCATCGAGGCCGAGCGCGCGCACGGCGTCTTTCTCACCGTGCTCGGATTCGGGACCGGCAACGTGAAGGATTCGAAGATGGAACAGCTCGCGGACAAGGGGAACGGCAACTACGCCTATGTGGACAGCGAGAATGAGGCGAAGAAGGTGCTGGTGACCGAGATGGGCGGGACACTGCTCACCATCGCCAAGGACGTGAAGATCCAGGTGGAGTTCAATCCGTCACGTGTGCGCGGCTACCGGCTCGTCGGTTACGAGAACCGCATGCTCGCGGCCGAAGACTTCAACGACGACACGAAGGACGCGGGCGAGCTCGGCGCGGGCCACACCGTGACCGCGCTCTACGAGGTCATCCCGGCAGGCGTCGACACCGGTGAGCGGATCCGCGGCGTGGACTCGCTTCGCTACCAGCAGGCGCCCCCGTCGGCCGTCAGCAGCACAACCGAGCTCGCGTTCGTGAAGCTCCGTTACAAGCAGCCGACGGGCGCCACCAGCCAGCGGCTGGACCACCCGGTCGGCGATGCCACCATCCAACCGTCGGTGGACTTGCGCTTCGCCTCAGCGGTCGCGGGCTTCGGCATGCTCCTGCGCGAATCGGAGCACCGCGGCACGTGGACGATGGACGATGTTCTGGCCACGGCGCGCGGCGCCCTGGGCTCCGACGACAACGGCTACCGGAAAGAATTCGTCGAACTGGTCGGGAAGGTGCAGAAGAGCGAGATGCTGGCGAAGAGATAGGTGATGGGTGATGGGTGCTGGGGATTCGGGTCAACAAACCCCAGCACCTAGCACCACGCACCCATCACCCCAAGGCCTCCACCACTTTCCGATACCGCTCTTCAGGCCGTTTGAAGCCCAGGTTGCTCAGATAGACCTTGTCCACCCCGACCTCGCGCAACGCGCGGATCGTTTTCGCCGTGATCTCCTCGGCCTTCATTCCAGACTCGAAGTCCCTGATCACACCTTCTGCCGGGACAGGAAAAAACCGGCCCAGCCGCTTCAGCGTCTCCGGGTTTGGACTCAGGTAGTGGAATACGCCGAAGACCCCGGGCCAGGGCACGCCCCGCTTCCGCGCTTCCGTGACGAACTGGTCCACCTCCCGGATCGAGTGGTGGGACACGATCTGCGTGAGATAGAAGCTCGCGTTGAACTCGGGCTGTAGCAGGAAGTCCACCTGCGCGGCTGCGCCCCCTAAGGGGTTCGCCCAACCCCCCAGCGTCACCTGGGTTACCCGCTCGCGGATGATCTTCCGCAGCTGCCAGGCAAACTCCACGCACCGCGGCGGCCCCACGCTGCGGTCACCCCCGAGCACCGTCAGCGTCTGGAATCCGTTCGACGCCGCCCGTGCCGCATACATCAGGCAGTACTCGAGCGAGTGCTTGGCCGTCAGGAACGGGACCAGCTTCGAGGGACTGACATCCCCGGCGAGGTTCGCCATCAGGTGGCCCAGGTTCTCCTCTTCCGCCTGGCCCACCGCGTTATCCGTCATGAAAAGGATCGTGTCGTTGGCGGCAAGGCGGCGAATCCCGTGGTGCATGTCGATCCACGTGTCCATGCTGCGCGCGGCCGTAAGACCGGCCTGGGGCGGACGGAGCTCGACCGCAACCAAGGGGGACGGCGCTGTAAGGCGGTCCAGGACTGGAGTATGAGTCATTACTGCCGGGAAACTAGACGGTCAGACGGTCAGACGGCCAGACGGCCAGACGGGCGGACAGGGAGGCGCAACAGGGATGCACGGAGTCTCTTTGACCGTCTGACCGTCTGCCCGTCCGACCGTCTATGCGCCGTCTCCTTCCGCAACGTGGGACAACCTGAACCCCCCACAGCATTTCCGGGTCCCTGTGCGTACTTTGATGAGCGGGCATGTAACTCCGCGCCGGACCTTTTTCCTTCTATAGAGAACACCGAATACGATATGACGGCCCGCCCGCGCATTCTCGGCCTTTTCCTCCCCTTGGTCGCCACGGCCGCCTGCGAGAAGCCGCAGCGTCCGACACCGCCACCGATTCCAGTTACCGTGGCCAAGGCTGAAGAGAAGGCCGTTCCGTTTGAAATAACCGCCCCCGGTACCGTCGAAGCGATTCGCGCCATACAGGTGAACGCGCAGGTAACCGGTGTCGTCACACAGGTCGCGTTTCACGAAGGGGATGACGTCAAGCAAGGGCAGGTCCTCTTCCGGATCGACCAGCGCCCCTACCGGAACGCGCTACAGCAGGCGGAAGCCGCCCTCGCGCGGGACGTCGCACAACTGGTCAACGCCAAGCGCCAGGTGCAGCGCTACGAATCGCTCGCCAAAAGCGAGTACGTGACGGACGAGCAATACCAGGCTTTCAAGACCAACGCCGAAGGCCTGACCGCCACCGTGAAGTCCGACTCGGCGGCACTCGACAACGCCCGCCTGAACATGGAATACACGGTCATCCGTGCCCCGATCTCGGGCCGGACGGGAAGTCTCCTGATCAAGGAAGGCAACCTCGTCCGCAATCAGGGCGTGGGAACCATGGTGATGCTCAACCAGATCAAGCCGATCCAGGTGCGCTTCGCGGTGCCGGCCACGTTCCTCCCGGAGATCCGCGCGCGCCAGGGTGACAGCCTCAAGGTCCGCATCTCCCCCGCCGGCGCCCCGCCCATGATGGGCGAGCTGGCGTTCGTGGATAACGTCGTTGATACCACCACCGGTACCATTGCCCTCAAGGGCCGGCTCGAGAATGCGGAGGGTGTGCTCTGGCCGGGGCAGTTCGTCACGGCGACGCTCGTCCTCTACGTCCAGAACAACATCGTGGTGCCCGCGCCCGCCATCATGAACGGCGACCGCGGCCCCTACCTCTTCGTAGTCACCGCGGAGCAGAAGGTGGCCACCCGGCCCGTCGAAACGGGGCGGACCGTGGAAGACGTCGTGATCGTGAACAAGGGCATCGAGATCGGTGAGACCGTGGTGGTCGACGGCCAGCTCCGCCTCACGCCCAATGCACGGGTGGACATCAAGACTCCGGAAGACACGGCGCTTGCGTCGTCACCGGGGCAGAACGGAAACAATGCCGCAGCGGGCGCCCGCGGTGGACAGGGCCGTGGCGGACGCGGCGGCCGAAATGGCCAGGGTGGCGCCCAGCCGGGCGGCACTAACCAGCGCAATCCAGCAGGTGGACGGGAGAGTACCTCGTGAACATCGCCGAACTTTTCATCCGCCGCCCGATCGCCACCACGCTGGTGATGGTCGGCATCCTGTTCTTCGGCATCGCGGGTTACCGCAAGCTGCCGGTCAGTGACCTTCCGGCCGTGGATTATCCCACGCTGAACGTGAACGCCAGCTTCTCGGGCGCGTCACCGGAGTCCATGGCCTCGTCGGTCGCGACGCCGCTGGAAAAAGCGATGTCGAGTATCCCCGGCATCGACCAGATCACGTCCACCAGCCGGCAGGGCTCCACCAACATCACGCTCACCTTCGCCCTGTCGCGCAACATCGACGCCGCGGCGCAGGACGTGCAGACCGCCTTGTCACGCGTCGTCCGCCAGCTGCCCCAGGGCATGCAGCCGCCGTCCCTTAACAAGTCGAACCCGTCCGATCAGCCGATCCTGTTCTTCGCGGTCCAGGGACCCACGCTCCCGCTCTCGACGGTCAATGAGTACGCCGAGACGGTACTGGCCCAGCGCATTTCGACTATCGAAGGCGTAGCCCAGATCGACATCATGGGCGCGCAGCGCTACGCCGTCCGGCTCCAGCTCGACCCGCGGGCGCTGGCCTATCGCCGCATCGGGTTCGACGAGGTCGTGAGTGCGGTCAGCCAGAACAACGTGAACAGCCCGGCCGGGTCCATCCAGGGCAAGTACAAGTCGCTCGCCCTGCAATCCAACGGCCAGCTCCAGAGCGCGGACGCGTTCCGGAACATCACGGTCACCTACCGCAACGGCTCCCCGGTCCGCCTCGGCGACCTCGGCACCATCTTCGACGGCGTCGAGAACCCGCGCTCGGGCAACTGGCTCAACGGGAACCGGACCATCGTCCTGTCGGTCCGCCGCCAGCCGGGCAGCAACACGGTGGAAGTATCGGACAAGGTGCGAGCGACCATGCAAAGCCTCCAGGGCCAGCTCCCGGGATCGATCACCGTGTCGCTGCTATACGACCGCTCGCAGACCATTCGCGAGTCGGTGAACGACGTGAAGTTCACCCTGCTGCTGACGCTCGGCCTCGTCGTCATGGTGATCTTCGTGTTCCTCAGGAACGTCCCCGCAACGCTCATTCCCAGCACGGCTCTGCCGATGTCGGTCATCGCCACATTCGGAGCCATGTACCTGCTGGGGTTCAGCATCGACAACCTGTCGATGATGGCCCTGACGCTGGCAGTGGGCTTCGTGGTGGACGACGCCATCGTCATGCTCGAGAACATCCACCGGCATATCGAGATGGGAAAGCCGGTGATGCAGGCGGCCCTCGAGGGGTCGAGGGAAATCGTGTTCACCATCCTTTCGATGACGCTGTCCCTCGTCGCGGTGTTCATCCCGATCCTGTTCCTCGGCGGGCTGCTCGGCCGGCTCTTCCACGAGTTCGCGGTGGTGATCGGCATCTCGATCCTCGTGTCCGGGTTCGTCTCACTGACGTTGACTCCCATGCTGTGCTCGCTCTTCCTCAAGCCCCACCACGAGGAAACGCACGGCCGGTTCTACAACGCGACCGAGAATGTGTACCAGCGGGTGCTCGGGTTCTACGAGCGCACACTCCTCTGGGCCATGGCCCACCGGAAAACCATGGTCGCGTTCTCGTTCCTCATCCTGGTCGGGACCGGCGGTCTCTTCATGCTGGTGCCCAAGGGCTTCATCCCCAACAGCGACCAGGGCGCGGTCTATGGCCAGGTCGAAGCGGTCCAGGGTATCGGCTGGGAAGAAATGGTCACACGACTTGACCAGGTGACACAGGTGGCCAAGAACGACCCGGGCGTCGACGCGGTCATGACCTCCAGCGGCGGCGGCGGCCCGTTCGGCGGCTCCGGGAACGAGGGACGCCTCAGCGTCTACTTCAAGCCCCGGCACGACCGCGACGGCATCGAGACCGTCCTCCGGCGGCTCAACGGCAAGCTGACCGGCGTGGCCGGCGTGCGGGTGTTCCTCAGCAATCCTCCCGTTATCCGTATCGGCGGACGGAATACCAAGAGCCCGTACCAGTTCACACTCCAGAGCCCGGACATCGACCAGCTCTACCAGTATGCCGCGGTCCTCGAGTCGAAAATGCGGGAGCTGGACGACCTCACCGACATCAGCACCGACCTCCAGCTGCGCAACCCGCAGCTGAAGATCGACATCGACCGCGATCGCGCGGCGTCCCTGGGCCTCGGCATGGACCAGGTACAGAACGCGCTCTACAACGCCTATGGATCGCGGCAGATCTCCACGATCTACGGCGCGAACAACGACCACCCGGTCATGATGGAGCTGCTCCCCGAGTTCCAGCGGGACCCGTCATCCATCAACCTGATCCACGTCCGGTCCCGCACGGGCGCGCTGGTCCCGCTCGGTTCGGTCGCGAAGATCACGCCGGTCATGGGGCCCAACACCATCAACCATTCGGGCCAGCTCCCGTCCGTGACCCTGTCGTTCAACATCCGTGAAGGCGTGTCGCTGGGCACGGCGGTCGCCACCGTCCAGCGACTGGGCGACCGGACGCTGCCGGCCACCATCAGCACCGCGTTCTCGGGCACCGCGCAGGCCTTCCAGGCCTCGCAGACGGGGCTCGCGTTCCTGCTCCTGATTGCCATCGCGGTGATCTACCTGGTGCTCGGCGTCCTGTACGAGAGCTTCATCCACCCGTTCACGATCCTGTCGGGCCTGCCGTTCGCCATCTTCGGCGCGCTGCTGACCCTGCTGATCTTCGGGGTCGAGTTGAACATCTACTCGTACGTCGGATTGATCCTGCTGGTGGGACTCGTGAAGAAGAACGCGATCATGATGATCGACTTTGCCCTCGACGCGCAGCGGAAGGACAACAAGGGCGCCGCCGACGCGGCCGTGGAAGCCTGCCTGGTCCGCTTCCGGCCGATCATGATGACCACGATGTGCGCACTGATGGGCACGCTGCCGATCGCCATCGGCTGGGGCGCCGGCGCCGAGTCACGCCGTCCGCTGGGCATCGCGGTCGTGGGCGGGCTCGCGTTCTCGCAGATGATCACGCTCTACGTGACGCCGGTGATCTACACGTACCTGGACGACTTCCAGCACTGGGTGGCCGCGAAGCTCGGCCGGAAGTCGGCGCCGGTGTCGCAGGAAGCTTTCGCGGACTGAACGGTGCTCGGTTCTCGGTGATCGGTGCTCGCAGCCCAATGCGAACACGAGCACCGAGAACCGATTACCGAGCACCGCCTAGGACACCAGTTCCACCTGCCCGCCCGTGTGCCAGAACAGCACCGTCTCGTCCTTCTTGAAGCGTCCCTCTCTCACGTAGGCAATCAGCCCCGCCATCGCTTTCGCGGTGTACGTGGGATCGAGGTACAACGCCTCTGAGCGCGCGGCAAGCGTGATGGCCTCGCGTGACGCCTCGGTCTGGATCCCGTAGCCTTCGCCCACGAACGCGTCGTCCACCTGGATCTTGTGGCGGCGGGCGAAGGCCGGGCCATCGAGATCCAGCAGTGGTCCCATCCCCTCGATGATTCGTTCCGCGGCGCCGGCGATCTCGGCTGCGGGGTCGTCAGGGCTGATCGCCAGCACCCGGGTCCGCAGCCCGCACAGCTCTACGCCTGCCACGACGCCGGCGAGCGTACCGCCTGAAGACGAGGAGAGCACGATCGCGTCGGGTCGAGCGCCCTGCTCCACCAGCTCCACCACCGCGAGCGCGTAGCCCAGGGCGCCGAGCGGCGTGGACGCGCCGAGCGGGACCTCGTACGGTCGCCGCCCGGCGCGCGTGAGGTCGTCCATGACCGCGCGCATGCGCGGGACGCGTTCTTCCCGGGCCTTCACGTAGTGGACTGTGGCGCCGGCCAGCTCGTCGAGCAGCGCATTGCCGGATGGGCGGCGGGGACGCGCGCCGTTCAGAATCACCACGCAGCCAAGGCCGGTGCGGGCCGCGGCGGAAGCGGTGACGCGGACGTGATTGGAATGCACGCCGCCAATGGTCACCAGCGTGTCGGCGCCCTTCGCGATAGCGTCGGGAAGAACCATTTCCAGCTTCCGGACCTTGTTGCCGCCGAAGGCGAACGAGATGGAGTCGTCCCGTTTCACCAGGAGCCGGGGGGCCATGTCGCCCAGGGCCTGTCGTAGACGCGGGAGCTCCTCCAGGGGGGTGGGATAGTGGCCCAGCGGGTGGCGCGGCAGGGTACGGAGGCGGTCGAGCGAGGTGTTGGAGGGCACGGCAGGAAAATACATTGCGACGTACCGTTACAGCGGCAAAGTGCAAGTCGTTGCGGGAGCTTGTTTTCCGGTACCCTTACTTAACTCCATGCACGGCAACGCACTATGTTTGGGCACCCGGATTGCTATAAGGAAGAGAAACCGCCGTGAGGACAGCACGATTTTACGGGCGCGCCGGCTACACCTTGGTGGAGCTGGCGGTCGTCATCATGATGCTCAGCATCGTGACGGTGCTCTCGTATTACAAGCTTCAGCCTGCGCTGGAGCATGGGAAAGTGAATTCGGCGGCTGCGGTGATGGCGGCGGATCTCCAGTACGCCCAGATCATCGCGGCCCGGCAGCGCAAGCCGGTCGTCGTCATCGCGACCGTGGCCACGCAATCGTACGTCATTCGAGACCGCGCCAGCGCGACAACGGTCTTTCGCACTCGGTACCTGGGATCCGGCACGGACTACGCACTCGATGAGCTCAGCGGCAGCCCTTCAACTACCATCCAGGTGTTCGCGACCGGCGTCACGCCGACCACGACCACCTTTACGCTTGGGCTCAATGGCTACAAGCGGCTGGTCAAGTTCAGCAAGGCCGGCCAGATCAGGATCATCAAGTATTAGGACCGATCGGGGCGTGGGACTCGTGGAGATCATGATTGCGCTGTCGCTGCTGTCGGTGTGTCTCATGGCGTTGGGCGGGCTCATGTTCCAGGTGGGCCGGCACACGCGCCAGTCGGCGCAGATCACCTATCGCAGCGCGGCCCTCAACTCGGCCGGCGCCTGGGGCCAGAACATTCCCTGGGACAGCATTCCCGGCCTCGTGGGCTGGGGCACCAACGACACCATAGGCCAGCTCGTCTACCAGCGATACATGGGCTACGCCACGTCCGGCAATACGCGCGTTCTCACGATGGTGATCCGGCCCGTGGCCGCCGTGGCATCATCCGACCGGATCAAGTCCGAGACGCTCACCGTGGTGCGCGCGAAACCGCTGACAACCGCACCCCTCAAGACCAAGTGAACCGCCGAGGTTTTACGCTCACGGAGCTGCTCATGGCCATGATGGTCATGGGCATCCTGGGTTCGGCGCTCACCCGGATGCTGGTCAATGATTCGCGCTTCGTGAGCCGGCAGGACGCCATGCTGGGGTCCCGGCAGACGGCCCGGGCGGCGCTGAACACGATCCTGTCAGAGCTCACGATGGTGAGCGACGCCGCCGTGGTGGCGGCGAGCAGGGACAGCATCACGGTACGCGTTCCTTACGCTTTCGGCATCGCCTGCCAGGCGCCGACCGGGAGCACGCGCGTGGTTAGCCTCATGCCCGTTGACTCGGTCGTGTGGGCCTCGATGGATTCACCGGGGTTCTACTGGCGTTCGCTCACGGGGGCGTACACGCGCGTCTCCGGTGTCACGATCACTTCGAACCTGGCCGACAGCACCTACTGCCGTTCCGACAGCGTCCGGGTCATCCCCGGTGGCAAGGTGATCCGCATCGCGGGCATCGGTGGCTCGGCCCAGCCGGCGGATCACTCGGTGATCATGATCTACGAGCGGGTGACCTACAAGTTCGCCGCGTCAACCGACCTGTCCGGGCGCATCGGACTCTGGCGCGAGATGAGCGGCGCTACCGCGGAAGAGTTGGTCACGCCGTTCGATACCAGCGCGCGCTTTGCCTATCTTATCGGAGGCGCCAAGACGGCCACGCTGACGCTCCGGACGACGACGCCGATTGCCGCATCCGCCCTGGATTCGATCCGCGGCGTGGAGCTGCGCCTGTACGCGGCCAGCGAGAACAAGCCGCAGGGCCAGACCAGCTACAATATTTTCCCTCTCAAGACCCGTGTCCGTTTCGGGAACCAGACTCCATGAGCCACCGCCACCGCCAGGGCTTCGCGTTGCCGATGACCCTGTTCCTCATCTCCATCCTGACGCTGATGCTCACCGCGGCGTTCACAAAGGTCCAGTCGGACCGGCGCGTGGGAAACTCCAGCGGCGCCGCGGTGGACGCGCTGGGGATCGCCAAGGCCGGGGTACAGCAATACATGGGAACCCGGCCCATCAACACGCCCGGCAGCACCTCGGCTCCCTGGCGCCCGCCGGATGGTGACTCGGTGCGCATCACCATCGGATCCGGATACGCCGACGTCATCGCGAAGGTGGTGCGCCGCCCCGCCGACACGGTGGCCAACTGGATGTACGTGATTCGAGGCGTCGGACATGTCATCGATCCGACGCAGGGCGCGGATCCGCAAGCGGTGCGGACCATCGCACAATTCGCGCAGTGGCAGACGGGCAAGATGGACATCCAGGCCGCGTACACGGCTGCCAACCGGGTACGCGTCGTGGTCGGGGCCAGCAACACGATTTACATCTACGGTCTCGATGCATGCGGTGTGACTGCCGGGCTGCCCGCGCTGAAGGTCGCCAACGGAAGCGACGACATCTGGAACGGTGCGCCGGGAACCTATTGGAACAACAACTACTGGTACGACTACGGCACCACCATCCAGGTGGAAGGCGACACGCAGGCCAATATTGCCCTCAACACCAACATCGACTGGAGCGCCATCCTGGGTGGCGGCATCACGCCCGACTATACGTCGATCCAGGTGAGCGGTGCCGACCAGTGGAACTACACGACGCAGATGGTCACAGGAAACGCGACGCTCAGCGGCGCCGGCTCAGGGCTCCTGATCGTGACGGGCGATTTCACCATCTCCGGCAGCACGTCGTACTGGTATGGTGTCGTCCTGGTGGGCGGCCGGGTGATCTTCAACGCAACGAGCTGGAGCTGGGTGAACGGGGCCCTGATCAGCGGATTGAACGACGGCCCCACGGGCGGCTCTGCGGTGTCCCGTACTGATATCGGTAACCGTCCCACCTACCTCTACTACAACTCCTGTATGGTCAGTACGGCACTCGCGAGATTGACCGGTTTCGCCCCAATCACCAACGGCTGGGTGGATAACTGGTCGGTGTACTAGCTAAGGGGGAAGCGGGAAGGGGGAAGCGGGCGCCTGGTTGCGCCCGTTGTTTTGGGACATTACTTTGTAGTACAAAGTCCTTTATGGAGAGACCGTGAACTGGAGCCCGCTGAACGTCCTGCTGCAGATCCTGGCTGGATTCCTCTTCGTCGCTGGAAGCGCCGCCTGGTTGGTCGCGCGCCGGGGACACCACGAGGGCCAGACGCGTGCACTCGGCCTCGGAGTTGCGGCCCTGGTAGCCGTTTACTTCCTGGCGGTCTTCACGGTCTCACTCAGGAGCCGAGAAGTCGTGCTTTCCCGCGGAGAGACCAAGCATTTCTGCGGTTTCTACCTCGACTGCCACCTCAGCGTCACGGTGGACAGCGTGTACCGCGAGCCGCAGCCCGCGGGCGAGCGCTACCACGTGGGACTCCGTTTCGCGAGTGATGCCCGCCGGGAGCCGCTGACCCTCCACCGCCCCGGCATCACGCTCATCGGCGCCGACGGTCGGACCTTCCAACCCCAGGCCTCGGTAAATCCGGCCACGATCTCGCAACAGATCGTCCCGGGAGGCAGCTACCAGCTCGACGTGGCCTTCGATGTACCGGCCGGGACAACCAACCCGCGGCTGCTGGTGACCGAGCTGGAGGGCGTGTGGCCGGACAAGGCCTTCGAGCTGTTCCTGATCGGCAACGAGAAGAGCGTGCTCCACAAGAAGGTGCTGCTGGCGCTGTAGCAGCCCCGGCGCGAAGCGAGATCGCAATGAGCGTGCCGTTGCGCTCATGCTTCCGGTCTACCACGAAGCCAAGAACCGCGCAGTACCATACCCTCGCGCCTTGCTGCTTTCGGGGCCAACTCCTAACTTTCTCCTCAGCATGCGTCATTCAGCCATGCGCCGCACCGGCGCGGTATTCCTCTTGCTCCTCTGGGCCCAGGTCGCCACGGCGAATGCTTTGCCGTGCGGCCTGGAATGCGCCCTGTTCCGGGACGCCGCCGAGGCACCGCACCACGTGCATGACGCCATGGGCCAGGATCACGCCGTTGGTCACCACATGGCGACGAACAAGGTTTCCTCCCCCGAGCACTGCGGCACGCCGCAGCTCCTGGTGGCGATGTTCGTCCCGGCCACCTTTCCCGCTTCCCCCGATGTCCCGGTTTCTGTCGCGGTTCCTCAGGACGAACAACCCGGGACGTTTGTCTCCGCCGTACAGGAGTTTTCAACACCCCCTCCGCGGGCCTAGTCACGTCGTGAAATAACCGGGCGCAGCGCCGTCGCGGCTGCCTCCGGCCAATTCCCTCACCTGGTGATCCGCACGCCAAGTCGCGCGGGTCCGTGGTGCACACGAATGACATGGATTCCAGGAGATCCGCATGCAGGCTTTACGGGTTCTAGCCGCCGCCGCGCGCGTCACCGCAGTCGCGCTCGTGGCGTCCGTCGCCCTTTCCCATCCGTCGGCTGCCCAGCAGCGCGATAGCGTCAAGGCACGCCTCGACACGGCCTATCGCGTCCAGGGCATCGAGGTCACGGCCACCGCGGCCGACAAGGTGCCGGTCCAGCCCATCCAGATGCTGACGCTGCCCACGACCGCCAGCCTCACGATCACGCAGGCCCGGCAGACCGTGAACATCATGGATACCGAAGACGCGGTGAAGTACATGCCCAGCGTCATGATGAGAAAGCGGAACAACGGCGACGGGCAAACCGTCATGGGCACGCGCATATGGGGCGTGGGCGGCAGCGCCCGCAGCCTCGTCTTCGCCGACGGACTGCTGCTCAGCACGCTCATCGGCAACAACAACACGTTCGCGAGCCCCAAGTGGGGTCTCGTGGCTCCCATCGAAATCGCCCGCGTCGACATGATGAACGGGCCCT
>CAMDCH010000038.1:0-15129 GCA_945889655.1 bacterium HR33 | reverse complement strand
ATCCGGGGTGCTGATGGAGAGCGTTTGCTGGCCACAGACAGTTCCGGTACTGACGGCACTCTTTTCGACGATCCCTCGGCCCTCCCAGCCTTCGGGCGCGACACTTTAGCAGTTGGCAACCTCAGCGCCTATGGGGATCACCTCGTTTTTCCCGTGCTGGCGCGGCTCGAGGGGACAGCCAGGCCGGCGTATCTCATTCTGTGGCGTCACATCGAGTCGACGCAGCAGGGTCTGCAAGCATTGAGGGACCTGATTGGACCCCAGGGCAGGTTCCTGCTGTCGGATACGAGTCAGCGTCTTTGGACCGACTTGCAGGCAATCGTCCCGGCCCCGCCCAAACCGCTCACGGTACCGCCGGGCGGGGCGCCGCCTTCTGTGGTGCGATTTGAGCGCCCGGACAGTGGAAGCCGCTTCGCGGCCGTTACGCGCATACCACATTCTTTCCCAGCGAATAGTGACCGCCCGCTGTCCTACTCGCACTGGATCGCCGTCGTCGAGCTTCCCACGAAGGTGGTCATGGCGCCGTCTGACGCCTTCTTCACCCGGCTCCTGGCCATCGCGGGCTCATTTATTCTTGTGGCGCTTGTAGGCGTCTGGTTCCTGAGCCGGTCGCTAACCAAGCCGATGACCGAACTGGCAACCGCCGCCGACGCCTTCAACCAGGGTGACCGCAGCCGCCGGGTCACGATCGATCGTGACGATGAGCTCGGAACGGTCGCAACTGCGCTGAACCGGATGCTCGACGGGACCGAGCAGACCCTCGCCCGCAAGGAAAAACTCGCGGTCCTCGGCCAGCTGGCCGGCGGGGTAGGGCACGAGCTGCGCAATCCGCTGGGCGTGATGAACAACGCGGTCTACTACCTCGAGGCGGTGCTCCAGAACCGGTCATCCGACGTGACCGAATACCTCGGCATTCTCCGCAACCAGGTAGAACTGTCCGACAAGATCGTGAGCGACCTGCTCGACTTTGCCCGCGTGCGGCCGCCCCAGCGCGAGCCCGTTGCGCTTCCGGATCTCGTGCACCGCCAGCTCGCCCGCGCCGGCAGGCACACCGATGTCGCCGTAGAGATGATCTTCCCGCCCGACCTTCCCCCCGCTCTCGGCGACAAGGTGCAGATCGGCCAGGTGGTCCTCAACCTGCTGACCAATGCCATCCAGGCGATGGACGGAAAGGGCGGGCTGCTCCAGGTGCGCGGCGCCCGCGTGGACGACAACAGGGTGGCGCTCGAAGTGCGCGACACCGGCCCCGGCATAGCGCCCGAGAACCTGGAGCGCATCTTCGAGCCGCTCTTCAGCACCAAGATGCGCGGCATGGGGCTCGGCCTCGCGGTCTCGCGCGGCCTCGCGAATGCCAATGGCGGGGAGATCATGGTCCGGAGCACCGCGGGCGAGGGCGCGACCTTCACACTCCTCCTACACGCCGTGGACGCGCTGCCGGCCCAGGAAAAATCCCAGTACAAAAACGAAGTGGGGACGCGATAGTATTAGCGGATTCGCGAGAGATCACATCGATACGCAGTTCTACGTAGACCTGATTCGGTAACGAGACGCGTCGCATGCGGCGAACCCAGTCCCTGCAATGGAAGCTGCCGATCATCAACAGCGCTCTGCTGTTGCTGATCATCGTTGCGCTCGTCGCCGCGTCCTACTTTGCCGTCCGCCAGACGACCGTGACGGCCGCGACGGCCCGCCTCCAGAACGTCGCGCTCCAGATAGCCGCCCTGCTCGAGGCCAGCGTACCCCGCACGCTCGCCTCCGCGAAGCGAACCGCGGACCGCGCCATCGTGCGTGATTTTCTGCGGAAGCCGTCCGCCGCCACAGGACAGCGGGTCAGCGATTCGCTTCACAACACCCCGATCGGGACCGAGCAGGTGGTTGCCGTGGAGCTCCGCGACCCGCGCGGCCGTCGGGTCCTGGCGTGGGGAGCCATCGACCGCGTGAATGGGGTCAAGGCGCCCGAGCTTGACCAGATGATCGCGCGCAGGGACTCCGGGACGATCGGGAGCTTCCACGCGGTGGGCGACACTGTCTTCTACCCGGTGGGAGTGCCGATCCGGGACAACGCGACGCTCCTGGGCTACGTGGTCGAGTGGCGTCGCCAGACCTCGACCGCGCAGACGCGCGACCAGCTCAACCAACTCATGGGGACCGACGTTGAGCTGCTACTGACTGACACGACGCAAGCGGTCTGGACCGACCTGGTCCGCGCGGTACCGGGTCCGCCGATCCGCATGGTTCCCGGTGTCGGGAGCCGCGCCGGGGAAATCGCGCGCTATACCCGGGGGCTCCAGCAGGACCAGTTCGCCATTGCGGTCCTGGGCCGCGGCACGCCGTGGATCGCCCTGGTCGAGGTCCCGTCGGCGAGCGTCTATGGTCCGTCTCGCAGTTTCCTGCGCTGGATGTCGGCCGCCGCGGTCGGAGTCTTTGGTCTGGCGTTGCTGCTCACCTGGATGACCACGCGGACCGTCACCCGCCCGCTCCACGAGCTCGCGGCGGCGGCGGACGCCATTACCGCCGGCGACCGCGCCCGCCGAGTGAACTTCGAGCGCGCCGACGAGCTGGGCCGCCTCGCCGCCGCCTTCAACCGGCTGGCGGCCGGCGTGGAGGTCACTCACCAGCAGGCAGAGGATCGGTTCCGCCTCCTGGTCGACAGCGTGCGGGACTACGCGATTTACATCCTCGATCCGTCCGGGCGGATCGTGACCTGGAACGAAGGGGCCGCGCGTCTCAAGGGTTACGACGCGGACGAGATCATCGGCCAGCATTTCTCTGTTTTCTACCAGCCGGACGACCAGGCTGGGGGCAAGCCGGAGATGGACCTGCGGGTCGCGACCGATGAGGGACGGGTGCAGGACGAAGGATGGCGCGTCCGAAAGGACGGGACGCGCTTCTGGGCGAGCGCTCTCATCACGGCACTGCGGAACCCCAGCGGTGAGCTGGTTGGCTTCGCAAAGGTGACGAGGGACATGACCGAGCGCCGGCAGGGCGAAGAGGCCCTGCTCCAGCGTTCCAACGAGCTGGACCAGGCACTGACCCAGCTGCGCGAGGCGCAGGAACGCCTGGTCCGCCGCGAGAAGCTGGCGATCCTCGGCCAACTCGCCAGCGGGGTCGGCCATGAACTGCGCAACCCTCTCGGAGTCATGACGAACGCGATTTACTACCTCGAGACCGTGCTCGGCGAGGCACCGGAAAACGTGAAGGAGTATCTCGGCATTCTCCGCGGCCAGATCGATCTTTCCGAGAAGATCGTGAGCGACCTGCTCGACTTCGCCCGCGTGAAACCGCCGCAACGGGCGGCCGTCACCCTGCGAGACGTCGTGGAACGGCAGATCGAGCGCGCGGGCCGCATGGACCACGTCAACCTGAAGCTGGAAATCCCCGCGAGCGTGCCGCCCGTGCTGGCCGACCAGGTGCAGGTGGGTCAGATCGTGCTGAACCTGTTGACCAACGCGGTCCAGGCCATGGGTGAGCGCGGCGGGATACTCACCATCCGTGCGGAAGTCGACGGCTCCCGGGTCCGGCTCGTGGTGAAGGACGAGGGCCAGGGGATCGCGCCGGAGAACATGGACAAGATCTTCGAGCCGCTCTTCACGACCAAGGCGCGCGGGATGGGGCTCGGCCTCGCGGTGTCCCGCGCGCTCGCCGTGGCCAACGGCGGCGATATCACCGTTGAAAGCCGTCATGGCCACGGCGCGACCTTTACCCTGATCCTGCCGCAGGTCGGCCAGGTGATCGCCGCATGAGGCAGATCCTCGTAGTAGACGACGACCGGACGATGGTGAAGACCCTCTGCGATGTGCTGCGACTCCACGGGTGGGAAACGGAGGGGGTCTTCTCCGGCGAGGAAGCGATTGAAGCCGTTCGCAAGAAGGGCTATTCCGCCGTCCTGATGGACATCAAGATGCCCGGGATGGATGGCGTGCAGGCCCTCAAGCACATGCGGGCCGAGCGCCCGGACCTGCGCGTACTCCTCATGACCGCCCACACCACCCGGGATCTCATATTGGAGGCGGAGCGGGAAGGTGCGATCCGCATTCTTCCCAAGCCGATGGGTTTGGAGGGCCTGCTCCAGAGTCTCGAGCGGACGCTCCGCCGTGCCCGTTCGGTCCTCATCGTGGACGACAACCAGCCGTTCCTGTCGACCCTGTCCGACGGGCTCCGCGCCAAGGGGTTCGTCACGGTCGAGGCGCGCAGCCTGGACGCGGCCATGCGCCGTCTTCAGGCCGAGTCGCCCGCCGCCATCCTGCTGCACCTGCGGGTGGACAATGTCCAGCCGCGGGAGTCCATCCTGGCGATCCGGCAGGTAAGTCCTGCGGTCGCGCTGATCCTGTACAGCGGTCACGTCCCGACCCTCGACCTCACCGAGACGACGCTCCCCAAGGACTGGGTGTTCGCGCGGCTCCAGAAGCCGTTCGCGGTTGAGCGGCTGACCGCGCTGCTCGACGAGCTGCTCACCGCGGGCTGACCCCGCAACGCCAAATCACCAGTGGCGGCGCCGCGACACGCGGCATGGCACCCCCTTTGCAATACCGATGTCCGGGGAAGTGGAAGCACCGGACGAGGTGGGAAGCGGGAGGGGGAACACCATGAGCAAGCGTGCGATGCGCGTCACCGTATTGATGCTGTTGGGTTTCGTCACTAGCGCCGCGAACTGGTCGTGCAGTCCGTTCCAGCTGGGACATCGCCAGGCCGCGCCCGAGCAGCAGAAGCAGCGACAGCTCGCGGTGGACACCACCGTCGTCATCATCAGGGTATTCAACTACCAGCCGACCGACGTCACGGTCTACCTGGACACGCCGGCTGACCGCCAGCGGATCGGCAGCGTGACGCCGATGCACGAGGCGTTCTTCGTCCTGCCGAGCTCGACGCTTGCTTCACTGGATCAGTTCATCCTGACCGTGATTCCCGTGGAGGATGGCATCAAGCCGTATCGCACGGGGCTCATCGCACGCAATCCAAACCGCATCACGATGGTCTATGTGGCGGTGGGTGACGAATCGCGCGGAACCGGCGATCGGGTGCGCCCGGGTGGCAACCAGAATTGGGCACCGGCCAGCTGAGGCCCTCGCCACGGATCGGTGCAGCACCGATGGTATGACAAAAAGGCGGCCGGGAAACCGGCCGCCTTCGTATTTCGGATGCTCCCGTTACGTACGAGTTACTTCACATCGAATTCGACGGTATCCGTGTGCAGCGGGGTCAGCGCAGTGTGATGGTGATCACCAACCACCAGGATCACGCGGTGGTGACCCGCCTTGATGGACTTGGTTGAATCGGTGAACTCGCTCTTGCCATTGCCCATGTGGATGATGCCGGTCACGCCGCGGGGCATGGTGTCGGCCGCCGCGGTGAGGTCCTTGTCGACAAACAGGTGAAAGTGGCCAACGCCCTCGCGCTCGTCCGCCGCGGGAGCGATCTCGATCCCCGTAGCCTTGAGGACGAACTTCACCGGGCTGGTGACCGTCGCCCCCGCTGCCGGTTCGACGATCTCCACCGACGCCGCGGGCGTGGCCGGCGCGGCCGCCGTCTCTTCCTGCTTCTCGGCCTTGGGCTGGCAGGCCGCCACCGCTACCAGGGCTAACACCGGGATGTATCTGCGCGTGTTCACTAGGACCTTTCGTTTTGAGTTCCGGGCAACGGATCCTTCGCTTCGCTCAGGATGAGCTCGTTCGCGTTGCTCAGGGAGTTTCGAACCGGGTCTACCGCTCATTTCGCAGCATCAAAGCGCCGAGCGACTTCCGTCCAGTTCACCACGTTCCACCAGGCGGCAATGTAGTCCGGTCGCCGGTTCTGGTACTTCAGGTAGTAGGCGTGTTCCCACACGTCGAGTCCCAGGATGGCCGTCTTGCCCTCCATGATCGGGCTGTCCTGGTTGGCCGTGCTATCTATTGTAAGCTTGCCGCCCTTGGCGATCAGCCAGGCCCATCCGCTCCCGAACCGCCCGACACCGGACGCGGCGAACGTTTCCTTCAGCTTGGCGAAGTCACCAAACGCGGCCTTGATGGCGTCGCCAACTTTGCCGGAGGGCTCGCCGCCTGCCTTGGGACCCATGACCTGCCAGAACAGTGTGTGGTTGGAGTGGCCCCCGCCGTTGTTCCGGACGGCATTGCGGATGTCCTCCGGGACGGAGCTGATGCCGGCCAGGAGTTCGTCGAGGCTCTTCTTGTGGAGCTCGGGGTGCTTGTCGAGTGCGGCGTTGAGGTTGTTGACGTACGCCTGGTGGTGCTTGCCATGGTGGATCTGCATGGTCTGCGAATCGATATGCGGTTCCAGGGCGTCGAAGGCGTAGGGGAGTTTCGGCAGTTCATGCGACATGTGGAGCTCACTCGAAGGTGTGGGCGGAATATACCGGGGAAGGGGAAAGGAGGGGGAAGCTGCCGCAGCAGATTGGCGCACTCCGTTGATCGGGCGCTAGTTTCCCCCGATGACGGACACGGCTCCTCCAGCGATCGCCTCGGCGGATCACCCGGCTCTCCGCGTGCTCTCGGATGTCGCTTCGTACCTCGAGGCGGGCATCGGGAACGAGGAGGTCTTCCAGGGGATTCTCGGCGCGCTCGAGCGGGGCCTGGGGGCGCGGGACTGCCGTATCTGGGTCCGCACCCAGGACGGTTCCGCGTTCCGCTCGTACACCGGCCCCGGTGACACCCCGCCGCCCAGCGAGGCCGCGGGCCAGGTGGGCCGCTGGGTCCAGGCCGGCGAGGCCCACGAGGCGGGAGACGGCGTGTGGCATCTCCGGATCCCCCTGGCGCACGAGGGGGAGCATCTCGGCCTGCTGGAAGCCTTCATCCCCGAGGGCCCGGGGGCGACGGTCGGCCGTGAGATCATCGTCATCGTGGCGCGGATACTCTCCCCGCTGCTCTGGTCGGTGGAGCTCTCCGAGGACCTGGCGAGCGAGGTCACGCTCCGCACGCGGGAAATCGACGCCCAGCGCCGGTTCACGGCCAAGATCATCGATTCGCTCCCGGTTGGACTGTACGTGATCGACCGGGACTACGTCATTCAGGCGTGGAACCGGAAGCGCGAGACCGGCACGCACGAGATGAACCGGGACGAGACCCTGGGCCGCAGTGTCTTTGACGTGCTCTCGCGACAGCCGCGCGAGCTCATCCAGGGCGAATTCGACGCGGTGTTCTCGACCGGCCGGATCGAGCAGGTGGAAGTCGAGTCGGAAACGTCCGGCGCGCCCCGGTATTACCGCATCACCAAGATCCCCATGCGGCTGAATGACGACAGCATCACCCACGCCATCACGATCGGTGAAGACATCACCGAGTGGAAGAACATTCAGAAACAGATCGCGCAGACTGAGAAGATGGCGGCCGTGGGCCAGCTGGCCGCCGGCATCATGCACGAGATCAACAATCCCATGGCTACCATCGGTGCCTGCATCGAGGCCCTGGAGGCGCGCCGGCTGGAGATCCCCCGCGAGACCCGGCGGGTCTTCGACGAGTACCTGGGCATCATCGACAAGGAGCTGGAGCGCTGTAAGGCGATCACCGACGGGCTGCTGGACTTTTCGCGTCCCAAGGGGAGCGTCAAGAAGCCGGAGCAAGTCAACCAGCTCCTGGAAGACACGCTGTTCCTGGTCAAGCACCATGACCGCTTCCGGAAGATCAAGCTGCAGCGCCGTTTCACCGAGGGCCTGCCCGACATCGAGGCGAATGCCAAGCAGCTCCTGCAGCTGTTTCTCGACCTCATGCTGAATGCGCTCGACGCCATGGAAGGCGAAGGCACGCTCACCGTCGGCAGCGGGCTGAATCCCGAGCGCTCCGACGAGGTGGTGGTCTTCATCGAGGACACCGGGCACGGGATCGCCCGGGAAGACATCCAGAAGATCTTCGAGCCGTTCTACACCACCAAGCCGCCGGGGCGGGGCACCGGGCTCGGCCTCTCCATCTGCTACAGCATCGTGGGCGAGCACCAGGGCCGGATCACGGTGGACTCCCAGCCTGACCGCGGTACCACGTTCCGGGTGTTCCTGCCGATGAAGGGGATCGCGGGGCAGTCATGAAGGTCCTGGTGATTGAGGACGACCGGACGGTCGGCCAGTTTGTCCAGCGGGGGCTCGAAGAGCAGCGGATGCAGGTCGACCTCGTGGACGACGGCACCAACGGCCTCCGCCTGGCGTCCGAAGGGAACTACGACCTCATCGTGCTCGACCTGCGGCTGCCGGGCATGACCGGCATCGAGGTTCTCCGCACCGTGCGGGACCGCGGCATCACCACGCCGGTGCTGATCCTGACCGCGCAGGACGCGGTCGAATCCAAGGTCCAGGCGCTGCGCATCGGCGCCGACGACTACGTCACCAAGCCCTTCGCTTTCGAAGAGCTGCTCGCGCGGGTGGAAGCGGTGTCCCGGCGCCCCAAGTCCATCGCGCCCGCGGTGCTGACGGTCGGGGATCTCAAGATCGACACCGGCAGCCGGGACGTTCGCCGCGGCAGCACGGCCATCGAGCTCACGCCCAAGGAATACGCGGTGCTGGAGTACCTCGCCCGGAACCCGGGTCGCGTGCTCTCGCGCACGCTGATCACCGAGTACGCCTGGAACTACCATTTCGATCCTGGTACGAACATCGTCGACGTGGTGATCAACCGCCTCCGGAAGAAGGTGGACCACCGCCGCACGCCGAAGCTCATTCACACGGTCCGCGGCGTGGGATACGTGCTGAAGGAGTAGATGCACTCCATCCGCGGCAAGCTCGCCCTCTGGTACGCCGTCACCCTCGGCGCGACCATGTTCGTGTTTGCGCTGGTCATCTATTTCGCGCAGCGTTCCGGCAACCTGGACGAGCTCGACGCCCGCGCCCGGGTCGAGGCCGACCTCGTCGCCCAGGTGCTCAACATCGCTGCCCGCGAGCCGGGTGGCCCCGTGGCCGCCGATCCCAGGACCGGTCGCCCCAATCTTTCGACGCGCGCCGCCGGTCGCCTCGACGTCATCCCGGACTTCGTCGTCGTCCTCGGCGCCACCAACGAAACCCTGTACCTCTCCACGGATGCGCGTGCCCTTACCGGCGAGGCCCTGGTATCCCTCCTCGACCGCGCCTCCGAGGGCTCCACCAGCACGGGCGGCAAGTTCGGCAGCGTGAACCTCGGCGGCCGGTTCGGCCAGGTGCGCTACTTCGTCCGCTCCATCACCGACGCCGGCCCCAACATCGGGTCCGTGCTGTCCGGCGCGTCCACCTCGGGCGTGTTGCTGGGTCCGCAGCGCCTCGTGTCCGCCATGCTCGTGATCGCCCCGATCATCCTCTTCGCGTCGACGCTGCTTGGCTACCTGCTCGTGGGGCGGACGCTCCAGCCGGTGGACGGGATCGTGGACGAGGTCGAGGCCATTTCCGACGGCCGCAGCCTCCACCGGCGGCTGGTGGAGCCGAAGACCGGTGACGAGCTGGCCCGCCTCTCGGCCACCCTCAACGCGATGCTGGTCCGGCTGGAGCGCAGTTTCACCACGCTCCGGCGATTCACTGCCGACGCCAGCCACGAGCTGAAAACGCCGCTCACCGTGCTGCGGTCCGGCGTCGAGCGCGCCATCACGCACCCGTCTACGCCGCCCGAGGTGCTCGAAGTGCTCGAGGAGACGCTCATCGAGGTCAACCGCATGACCGAGATGGTGGACTCGCTGCTGATGCTCGCGCGCGCTGACGAGGGACGCACCCCCCTGCACCTGGAACAGGTGGACCTGGGCGAATTGCTCGAGGAGATAGCGGAGACCGCGAACCTGCTGGGAGAGCAGGCCGGGGTGCATGTCGAGATGAAGATGCCGGTGGCCAAGACCGTCCTGGCCGCCGATACGACCCGCATTCACCAGCTCCTGATGAACCTGCTCACCAACGCCACCAAGTACACGCCCAAGGGTGGCAATGTCTGGATCGAGACGGAGACCGCGATCGGGAACGTCATCGTGACCGTGCGGGATACCGGGATCGGGATCGCGCCGGGGGATCTGCCCCACGTGTTCGACCGGTTCTGGCGCGCCGACGGGGCCCGGAGCCGCACCGGCGAACGGCCCGGTGCGGGGCTCGGGCTCGCCATCTGCAAGTGGATCGCGGAGGCGCACGGTGGCTCCATCGAGGCGCAGAGCCGGCCGGGACGCGGCACGACCTTCATCGTCCGGCTGCCGATGGAGAGCGTGGAAATACAGAAGGGCGCCGTGACACCCGGCGCCCCCGTTCCTGTCAGCCGGCCGTCAGCGGCCTGATCGCTTCACCTCGTCTTCGGCCTTGCACCAGTCGTCCAGCTCGTGTCCTTCGGCGCGACCCCGCGCCTCCCACAACTCATAGGCCCGGCGGCGCACATCCTCGTGGGGGGACCCCCCGTTGGATTGCCCGGGGCTCTTCGAGGCGCGATTGGTTCTCGACTCGGGCGGAGCTGACGTCGCCTGGTTCGTGTCTTTCCTGGCTGGACTCATGGTGACTCCTGGGGAGGAATGGGCCCTAAGAGTCCATGGAATCGTCGATTCCTGCCATAGCGAGTCCCGCGTAGGTCGCCGCCAGGCTGGACCGCTCCCGTCACCACGCTGAATCCCTTTTGTAATCCGCCGGATAACGCCTCGCCAAGCGAGACACCCGGGCATCCGGAATACTCCGGTGTCCACCACATCGGAGGGTGCCGTGCTGTCCCACCTGATCGAGTCTGCGCCGCCAGCCCGGGGGTTGCGAGGGGTCCCGGGCACCACGTTGTCGGTCGTTTTCCACGCCATGCTGATTGCCGGGGCCGTCGCCGCCACGAGGGACAGCGCGCTTGCCGGACCGAACGATGGTCCTCGAGTCATCTCGATGTCGGTCTACCGCGATGAAACGCCCGCGGAACCGCCGCCTCCCATCCCGTTCACGCCCACGGGTCCGTTTATCACCTTGGATGCGCCGGTGACGATTCCGACCGTCATTCCGCCGATCGATTCGAGCGTAGTAGTGGATCCGCGCCTGTTCGCCCGGAACCGTACGACCGACCCCGTAGTCCCGGACCTGTCCGGGCCGACGGTGCGTCCCGGCGCAGCCGTGGCCGAGCGGGAAGTGGAAGAGCGGCCGGAACAGATCTCGGCGTGGGCGCCCGCGTATCCTGATCTTCTCAGGCAGGCGGGCATCGAGGGAATGGTGATCGTGGAAGTGATCATCGATACCGCTGGTCGAGCCGAACCGTCGTCACTGCGGATCGTGCAATCGTCGAACGGCATGTTCGACGCGTCGGCCAGGGAGGCGGTGCTCAGGAGCCGGTATCGCCCGGGGCGGATTCACGGCCAGGCAGTCCGGGTGCTCGTGCAGGTGCCGATTTCATTCACGATCAGGCGCGGATGACACATCCGGGCTCGACGGGCCGGGTGCGCATCCGCGTGCATCCGCGTGATCCGCGTCAGCTCCTGTAATGGCGTTGTTATCGTCCTGTAATCTGGAAACCACATAGCTAATACCCATCGGCCTGTGGCTGTGTAAGCGCTGTCGGTAGATTCTCACCCGTACGACAATGGGGGAGGGTTTTCACGTGTTTGACCAGTTGATCGAGTCGAACCCCAAGGCCCGCCGGGGGGGAAAGTTTGGCGGCAGCACCACCATCTCCATCATGCTGCACGGCGTGCTCCTGTACGGTGCCGTGCAGGCGACCATCAGTGCCGGCGAGCGGATGGATGACAACAAGCTCGACACCACGATGGTGTTCGTGCAGCCGGAAGACAAGAAGGAAGAGGAACAGCCCGAGGTGAAGCTCGAGGAGCCGAAAGGCTTCACGGCCCTCCTCGCGCCAGTGAACATCCCGACGAACATTCCGCCGATCAACCTGAACGAGAAGTTCGATCCCCGCGATTTCAGCGGCGTCGGCATCGAGAAGGGCCTTTCCGCCCTCACCTCGTCCGATATGAAGATCGATCCGGGCCAGGCCTTTATCGAGGCCGCGGTGGACGAGAAGCCGGAACGCATGTCCAGCCCGCCGCTCGAGTACCCGGACCTGCTCCGCCAGGCAGGTATCGAGGGCAGCGTGATCATCGAAGTCATCATCGATACCCTCGGGCGTGCCGAGCCAGGCTCGCTCCGCGTGGTGACGTCCAGCAACAAGGCGTTCGAATTGAGCGCCCGGGACGTGGTGTTGAAGAGTCTGTATCGCCCCGGCCGGGTGCGTGGCCAGGCGGTGCGTGTGCTGGTGCAGGTGCCGGTTTCGTTCAGTATTCGCCGATAAACGCGGCTGCTAACCTGAGAGTGGAGGCGCTTCAGCCATGAATCTGTCGCTCATTGAACTTTGGGGAACCATGGGTGGGTTCGCCAAGGGCGTCGTGATCACCCTGTTCCTGATGTCGATCTACATGCTCGGTATCGGCGCCGCGAAGTGGTGGAGACTGCGCACCTCCATGAAGCAGACCGCCAAGTTCGCGCCCGAGTTCGCGCGGTTCCTGCAGGAAGGCCAGCTCGACCAGGCGATTGCCCTGTCCGAGAAGCAGAAGGTCTCGCACGTCGCCCGCGTCCTGGGCGAGGCATTGCTGGAAATCAAGCCGTTGCTCCGCGACCGGGCTTCCGTGTCGGTCGCCGACATCAACTCGGCTGAGCGTGCCGTCGAGCGCCAGATGCTGATCCTCCTTTCGGAGCTGAAGCGCGGCCTGGGCGTCATCGCGACCGTTGGCGCCACCGCGCCGTTCGTCGGACTGCTGGGCACCACGATGGGTATCGTCAACGCCTTCACCGGCATGGCGCAGAGCGGCAACCAGGGTCTTGCGGCGATCTCGGCCGGTATCGCCGAGGCGCTGATCACCACCGCCTTCGGTCTGTTTATCGCGATCCCGGCGGTGTGGTTGTACAACTATTTCCAGACCAAGATCGAAAACCTGACGGTCGAGATGGTCTATACGTCCAAGGAGTTCGTGGACTTCCTCATCAAGAGCGTGGGTTCCGAGTTCGGGCGTTCGATCTTCACCAAGGAATTCCAGACCCAGAAGGCCGCCCAGACCCCGCACATCAAGTAGTCCGGGCCTTCAGGAAGGAGACGCACCATGGGAATGGACGTAGGTGGCGGCAAGGGCGGAGTCAAATCCGAGCCCAACGTCGTCCCGATGATCGACGTGATGCTGGTGCTGCTGGTCATCTTCATGATCGTGACGCCCCTGATCGCCTCGGGCTTCACCGCGACGATGCCGCAGGGCAAGAACATCGAGAAGCGCGAGGAAGCCGATACCGACATCACCGTCGGCATCGACAAGGACGGCGCGTTCTACCTGAACGCCAAGCCGATCACGAAGGAAAAGCTGGAACAGACCTTGAGAGACCAGTACGCGTCTCGCGCCACGGACAAGATCATGTACTTCAAGGCTGACCAGGAGACTCCGTATCGCAAGGTGGAGGAAGCCATCGAGCTGGCCAAGAAGTCCGGGGTGCGCGTGATGGCCGCCGTCACCGAGATGCCGAAGGAGTCGCGGGCGCTCTTTGGGAGGAAGAAATAGATGTCGATCAAGCTCCCCGAGGAAACGACATCCTTCAAGAACGAGCCGAACGTCGTGCCGATGATCGACGTGCTGCTCGTGCTCCTGATCATCTTCATGATGCAGATTCCGATCAGCCGCATGGCGATGGACGTGCAGGTGCCGGCGGATGACAAGAGCAAGAAGCAGCAGCAGCTGAAGAGCGACCAGATCGTGCTCGAGCTGACCGAGAATGGCGGGTATGCCATCAACACCAAGCCGGTGGATAAACCGGCCCTCGATGCCGAGCTGCACATGATCTACGACCAGCGCCCGGCCAAGCTGATGTTCATCAAGGCGGGTGCCCAGCGTCGCTACCAGGACGTCGTCGAGGCGATGGACATCGCCCGGGGCGCGGGAGTCCAGGTCATCGGATTCGTGCCGCCCTCGGCCGAAGCAGCCAAGAAGTAAGGCGTTGCAGGTTTCGCAGCGGGCACGGGGGCGGTTGCTCCCGTGCCCGTTGTGTTTTTCGGGGGTATAGATTGACGAGTGGTCGCCCCACGCCGTGTTCCCAACGTGCGCTTGCCGCAGACCGACCGGCCCTACCGCTGGACGGTCGTGCTGTCCGTCGCGCTGCACGCGCTGGTCATCGGCCTCCTGGTGCGCTCAGAAATCGCGCGCCGAGAAGAGCGGGATTCGCTGTCCCCGGGAGCGCCGGGCCAGCGGGGCGGCGGGGGAGGCGGCCAGACATTCCGGATCGAGCTGCAGGCGTACCGGGCTCCGGCGGCTGAGCCGGCCGTGGTGGTCGAGCAGCCGCCCGTGCCACCGCCGGTGGTCTTCCGGCCGCCCACCATCAAGGTCCAGAAGCTGGACGCACCCGTTTCAACCGGGACGGTCACCGCGACCGTGGACGTATCCGGCCTGGCCGGGCAGGGGCCCGGGTCGGGCGGGGGCGTGGGAACCGGAGTGGGACCCGGCGTGGGCGCCGACACGGGGAAGGGGACCGGCGGCCAGGGTGGCGACATCTTCCCCCCGACGCCGCGTTACACCATTCTTCCGCCACTCCCCCAGCCCGCCTCCATGCGGGGGCGAACCATCCGGGTGCATTTCTGGGTCAACGCACAGGGGCGGGTCACCCGGGTCCAGGTGGATCCCGACATCAAAGACGCTGGCTACCGCCAGCAGTTTCTCTCGATGATGCGCGAGTACACCTTCAATCCCGCCCGCCGCATGGACGGGACGACGGTGGATGGCGAGCTAACGATGCCCATAACGATGTGACCAGCGGTGCGAGGTGCGAGGTGCGAGGTGCGAGGGTTTGACCCCGCGAACCGCGCACCGCGAACCGCGAACCGACCACGCGAATCGAGGGACCGTGTCTCAGCTCTTCGCCCGCAAATCCGTCACCGAGCTAACCCCAGAATCCACCGACAGCGGTCTCAAGCGCGTCCTTGGCGCCGGCGACCTCGTCATGCTGGCGATCGGCGCCGTCATTGGCGCCGGCATCTTCGGCTCGATCGGTTCCGCCGCCGCCGGGCAGATCGGACCCAACGGCGAGGTGATCCGGTACGGCGCCGGCCCCGCCCTGGTGATCTCGTTCCTGCTCCTCGGTGCCTGCTGCGCGCTCGCGGGCCTCTGCTACGCTGAGCTGGCCTCGATGATCCCGCAGGCCGGCAGTGCCTACGCCTACACGTACGCCACGCTCGGCGAAGTGGTCGCGTGGATCATTGGGTGGGACCTGATCCTGGAGTACGCGGT
>CAMDCH010000037.1:0-15397 GCA_945889655.1 bacterium HR33 | reverse complement strand
AAGAAGGGATCCCGGTCCAGCTCTACGCACTCGAGCCCAACCGCCCCAACCTGGTGGCCCGGCTCAAGGGCAACGGCTCGGCCCGGCCCCTGCTCCTCATGGGCCACCTCGATGTCGTGAACGTGGATCCCACCAAGTGGGCGCATCCGCCGTTCAGTGCCACCCGCGACGGCGGCTACGTCTACGGTCGCGGCTCGGTGGACGACAAGGACAACGTCGTCTCGGCACTAATGACGCTGCTGTTGCTCAAGAGACTGAACGTCCCACTCGACCGCGACGTGATCTTCCTTGCCGAGTCCGGGGAAGAAGGTGCGACGCGCGTCGGCATCCAGTACATGGTCAACCAGCATTTCTCGGCGATTGATGCGGAGTACTGCCTCGCCGAGGGCGGGAACGTCTCGCGGGTGAACGGCCAGGTGAAGTTCGCGTCGATTCAGGCCAGCGAGAAGATTCCGCGCGCAATTGAATTGACCGCTCGAGGGATCTCCGGGCACGCCTCGGTTCCGCTGGAGTCCAATGCGGTGGTTCATCTCGCGGCGGCCGTAGCCGCCGTCGGCCGGTGGCAACCCGCAATCCGGCTCAACTCGACCACCAGGGCCTACTTCGAGCGGCTCGCGGCGCTGTCGTCGCCGGCTGACGCGGCGCGCTACCGTGCCATCGCAGCTGGCGGCGCCGGCGTCCCCGAAGCCGACGCGTACTTCCGGGCCAGCGAACCGCGTCACGCCTCGATGCTGCGCACCTCCGTCTCGCCCACGATGATCGACGCCGGCTACCGGCTCAACGTGATCCCGTCGGAAGCCACGGCCATGCTGGATGTCCGGCAGCTTCCGGATGAAGATCCCGCAGCGTTTCTCGAGATGGTGCGGAAAGTAGTGAACGACTCGATGGTGACCGTGGCGTACGCGGCCCGCGACGTCCGCCCAGGTACCCCCACCGCGAGCCTCGCGTCGGACGGATTCAAGGCGGTTGAGGGCGCGATCTCCAGGCTCTACTCCACCACCACGCTGCCGACCATGAGCACCGGCGCCACGGACATGGCGTACCTCCGGGCAAAGGGGATCCAGTGCTACGGCATTGGGCCCGCGACGGACATCGAGGACGGCCCCAAGGGGTTCGGCGCCCACAGCGACCAGGAACGCATTCTTGAGAGCGAGCTGCACCGTTTCGTGCGGTTCAACTGGGAAGTCGTGAAGAGCCTGTCAGCATCGCGCGCGAGGAGCTGAGCTGAAAACCGGTCACCTCGCGACCATCACACTGGTCGTCGCCCTCGCCGGTTGCAAGGACTCCACCGGCGCTGGCGGCAACGACACGTTCCTGCGGGTCGTCACCATCGGCAACAGCATCACCGCCGGCTTTCAGTCGTTCGGCATCAACGACAGCACCCAGAAGCAATCCTTCTCTGCCCTGCTCTCGGCACAGATGGGACTGACCTTCCGGGCGCCGCTGCTCAACCGGCCCGGTTGTCCCTCGCCAGCCTTGGACATTTTCGCACAGACGACCGTCGGTGGCGCGGGCGCGCCGATCTGTTCGCTGCTCGTTCAGCCCGTCCCCCCGACGTTCTCGAACGTCGCGGTCCCGGGCCACCAGGTGGCGGACGTCTACCTGGACCGCGGCCAGAATGCATCGCTCACCAGCCAGCTCACCGGCCTCATGCTCGGCGGCCGGACGCAGATCGCATCCGCGCGGGAAGCGCTGCCCACGTTCGCGGTTATCTGGATCGGCCACAACGAGATCCTCGGCGCGGCGCAGAGCGGCGATGCCAGTCTGGCGACCACTCCCGGGACATTCACCGCACGCTACATGGTCCTGATGGACAGCCTCGCCACGCTCAACCTGAAGAGCGCGGCACTACTCGGCCTGTTCGACGTGACGAAGATCCCGGCCATCTCCCGTGGCAGCGAGTATTACGCGGCCAAGCAGTCCGGCAAGCTGCCCACGTCATTCACGGTGGATGCCACGTGCGCGCCGGCGTCCTCCGGCGGTATCGGTGAGTCGGTCCTGGTGCCGCACGGTTACGGGCTGGCGGACCTGCTGCGCAGAGCCGTTGCCGGCACGGCCGTTACACTGAACTGTGCCACAGATGCCGCTGTACTGACCCAGACGGAAACGCAGACTCTCGCGTCCAGTGTTGCGGCGTACAACGTGACCATCGCGCAGCAGGCGCAGGCAAAGGGCTGGCTCTACCTCGACCCCAACCCCGTGTTCGATTCGCTGCGGGCCGCGGGCGAGGTTCCGTTGTTTCCGAACCTGCCGCCGAGCCCGCTCGCGACTACGCAGCCGTTTGGAAAATGGCTGAGCCTGGATGGCGCGCATCCCAGCGGGCTCACCCACCGGCTGGTAGCGAACCGCCTGATCGCCGCCGTCAATGCGAAGTATGGAACGACGTTCGCCCCCGCTCCCTAAAAGGAGGATGCTGAATGAGCAAGTTCTGGATCATCATCGTGGTAGTGATACTGGCGGTGGTCGTGATGCGGCGGCGCGGTCCTAAGGACTGAGCAGGGCGACGATTCTCAGCGGGCCACCGGTTCCGCCGGCGATTTTCATCGGCAACGCAACGACGTAGGCCCCGGTCTCGGGAAGCTGGTCCAGGTTCGCCACGTTCTCAAACGCGGGAATGTTTGCCGCAAAGAGAATCCGGTGCACGTCGAACGTGGTCGACTGCCCGTAATCGATGCTCGGCGTGTCGATGCCGATGGCGTCGACGCGACGTTCGGTGGATAGCCAGCGCGCCGCCGCCGAATCGATCCCCGGGAAATGCAGCAATGGGACCGCCTTCGGTCCCGTGACGTCCGTGCCGAGGTACGCCTTCCGGTCCGCCCAGCGCGATCCCCATCCCGTCCGGAAGAGGACGATGCTTCCATCCGCAATCCTGCCGTGCGCGGTTTCGAACGCCTGGAGATCGGTGACGCTGACCAGGTAGTCGGGATTGCCGGCGGTCTTCCCCGCCACGTCCACGACCACTGCGGGCCCGATGGTCTGGTCCACCGGGATCTGGTCGGTGGTGTGCTTGCCCCGGGCGAAATGCACGGGCGCATCCAGGTGGGTCCCGCCATGCTCGGCCGCCGAGAAGTTGGCCGCGCCGTAGTAGTAGCCGCCCGCCGTCTCGCTATCCGACACGACCGTGAGTTTGAACGGCTCGGCCGTGGGCCAGTAAATGGTCTTGTCGTCGAACGAATGGCTGAGATCCACCCACCGCCCTGCGGCAAACGCCTCCGAAAGATCGTCCTCCTCGCGGTCGCACGCGGTGAGCGCGGCCCCGGCGAGCAGGAGCACGACCGCCACCTGCGTCGGCGTATTCGTCCTGGACTTCGTCGCTGCCGGGGACCTCCGCGCGACACCCTGCCAGCCGCATTGCATGCACCACCGCCGTTCCAGGAGGAGGAATCTCAGGCCCACAGGCCCGACAATAGAGTCAGTTGGATTTGAGCAATGGGGACATTTGAGACGTCGGGGGATCAGCAACCAGACCACGAAACCGACCAGCAGGAGCCGCAGGAAGACGGTCCCGAATAGCACCAGCACTATCAGTGTGTCCGTGGCTTCGGGATCCATCAAACCCCGCAATCAAGCCGCAGGTGAGGTCAGCCTGCCCTGCTCGCGCGCTCCTCGTCCCGCATCTGCCTCAGTCCATCGTGCACCAGCGACGTGATGTCCCGCTCCTCGCGGAGCGTGGTGATGAGGGCCTCGGCTTCCTTGGACAGGAACGTGAGCTGCGAGGCCTTGTCGAGCACGTGGTCGATGGTGGCCTTCTGCGACTGGAGCGCCTCGAGGCTGGCCCGCACATCCACCAGCAGGGCGTCGAGCCGCGCAATGCGCTGCTCGGCCAGCTCGATCTCCCGCTGGCGCTTGTCGATCCCGGCGGCCATCTGGTCCACCCGCGCCGCGCGCTGGAGCACTTCGTCGAGCGACGTGCGCGTGTTGTGCACGTCCTGCCGCGCGCCCGAGATGGCCCGGACGTCGGCCATGGTGTGCTCCACCAGCTCGAAGATGCGAGCCAGCTCGTCGCGGACGGCGTCCACGCTCTTCGCGCGGTTGCCCAGGCCATCGATGGAGCGCTCGATCTGCTGCTCGGCCCGCTCGAGCTGGGCGAGCTTTTCCTCAAACGCGGTGAGGCGCTTGTCTACCAGGCGCAGGCCGCCCGCCCGGGCTTCGAGCTGGTCGGTCAGCTGCGCCACGCGGTCGGTCTGGGCCTCGGCGCCGGCGATCGACGTCGCCAGCTTGCGACCCTTGTCTTCCAGCGTCTGCGCCGCTTCCATCGCCGATTCCCGCGCGGCGGTGGCACGCTCCAGGTTCTCGGACGCCTGCTGGAGTGTGCGCTCGCGCTGCTCCAGGTCCCGGCCCACGCGGTCGATCCGCGAGGACAGCTCCACCAGCCGGGCCTCGCGCGACACCGCGTCGTCCAGGCCCTTCTGGAGCGCGGTCATCTTCTCTTCCGCGTTCTGCGCGCGGTCACCCGCCTGGGTGATGCGGGCATTGACCTGGTCGGCTTCGGACGCGCGAGACGCGACCGCGTTGAACCGGCTGTCGGCATCATCCAGACGCGACCGGAGTCCGTCGGTGCGGCCCTCGAGGTCCACGAAGCCGGCACGACGTTCCTCGAGCACCTTCGCCCGGGACTCGAGATCGCTGCTGAGCGCGCCCAGCTGCCCCACGCGCCGCTCGAGCTGCTGCACGAACTCGTGCCCCGCTTCCAGGTCCTTCTGTGCGTTGAGCGCCTGCTCGGCAGCCTGCGCCACGCGCTCCACGATGCCGGCGCGGGACTCCAGCTCCCCCAGGCGGGCGCGCGCCTCGGTCACCGTCTGTTCCATGCCCATCGCGAACGAGCGCGTTTCGGCCTGCGCCGCCTGGCTGCGTTCCAGCTCGGTGCGCGCCGAGCGAAGCCGGTCGGTCGCGTCCACGACGGCCTCGCGTGAGCTCTTGAGGTCGGACACGTCGCGCGCGAGCTGCTGCATGTCGGGGAATGCGCCCTGGAGACCTTCGACCCGGGTCGAGAGCCGGCCGGTGGCCGCCTCAGTCCGCTCCAGCACGATCTCGATATTGCGCGCCTTCTCCGACTGCTCGCTGACGCGCATCACGTCGGCGGCCAGCGTGTTGAGGCGGGCGCCCAGCTCGTCCGCGCGGGCCTGCGCCTGCGCGATTCCCTGCCCGGTGGACTGCAGCTCGTTGAAGCGCCGCTCGAACTCGGTCAGCGCGTTGCGGAGGTCCGCGATGCGCTGGTTCACGGCGTCCAGCCCGCGCTTCTCGATGTCGAAACGGTCGAGGCTGCCCTTGATCTCGTCGCGGATCCCCGCCAGCCGGGCAACCTGCGTCGCGCTGTCGCGCTCGGTCTGCTGCTGCGCCGTGCGGACCTCGGTGGTGCGCGTCTCGGTGCGGCGGAGCAGATCCTGGAGCTCTTCGAGCTTCTCCTGGGTCTTCTGGATGCTGCGGGAGTCCTGCTGGACCTTCTTGAGACGCGAGTCGAGATCCCAGACGATGTCGTCGAGCCGTGCCGCCTGCGCGGCCGCGCGGTCCATCACCTCGCGCTGCTTCTCGAGAATGCGGGTCTTGTGGGCCACGTGGTCCGCCAGCGCGTTCAGGGCGTTCACGTCCTGCTCCGCGCGGGGCGCCAGCTCCTGCACCTTGGCGAGGTTGGCGAGTGCCACCTCGTATTTCGCGACCTTTATCCCGGTCTCGTCGATGTTGTCCTTCACCCGCAACGCTTCGTCCCGCAGCTGCGCGACGCGCTTCACCGCGTCGTCCTGCGCGTGCCTCAGGGCTTCCTGCTCGTCGCGCCCGTGCGTGACGTCATGCGCGTACGTGAGGAACACACCGCGCAGCTCGTCCAGCTTGCCCCGCAGCTCCGCGACCGTGCCGCCGGGTGCGACGGCCAGCTGGATCTCGTTCCGGATCTGCATTGCGGTCGAGACCTGTTCCTTCAGGCCATCGGCCACCGCGAGCACGTCACCCACTTCGGCGTTGGTGCGCGTGACGCGTGCTTCGATCGCACTCTGCCCCTGCTCCACGGTCGCGGCACGCTCGGCCAGATGATCGAACCGGCCGGACAGCGCTTGCAGCTCCGAGGCACGTTCCTCGGTTCGCCGGATCTGCTCGGAGATTTCGTCGATCTTGTCAGCAACGGCCTTGAGCGGCGTGTCCAGCCTTTCCAGCTTCTCCACCGATCCCTTGGTACGACCGAGGAGGGAGGAAATCTTGGTCCGCTCATCCTGGGCCTTGGCAATCAGCGCCTTCAGCTCCTCAGGGAGCTGTTCCAGGAGATTCACAGGCGGAGCCGTGGGCTTCTTGCCGAACAGGGCCATGTGCTAAGTCCGTGTCTTTTAAGGCGATATGAAACGGAAGAGACTTCCGGGTACCAAAACCCGTGCTCCAACATGGGCCCACCCGACTCAGACGTCAATGACAGCCCGGGGAAGCGGGAAGCGGGAAGAGGGAAGCGTAAGAGAGTCAACGGGTTAGTACGCTTCCGCTTCCCCCTTCCCGCTTCCCCTGTTTGATTGGTGATATGTCTGATCCCAAGAAGCTGATCGTTGTCGGTGATCGCGTGCTGGTCGAGGTCCAGGAAGGTGAGGAACGGACTGGCGTGGGGCTCTACCTGCCGCCGACCGCCATCGCCAGCCAGGCGGTCCAGAAGGGCCGCATCGTGGCCACCGGTCCAGGCACGCCCGTGGCCGAGCCGGCGACGCTGGATGATGAGCCATGGAAGATTCCCGCCGCGGCGAGCTCGGACACCCGCCACATCCCGATGCAGGCACGGGTGGGCGACCAGGCGCTGTTTTTCCGGAAGGCCGCGGTCGAGATCACGTTCGAGAACAAGCAGTATCTCGTCGTCCCGCAGGCCGCAATTCTGGTTCTTGTTCGCGGAGAGGACGTCATCGACGAAATCGTCGAATAAGTAAGCAGTGAGAAGTGAGAAGTGAGAAGGCGCTATGAGCGGGATCGGATACCAACCACAGCGCCTTTGTTACTTCTCACTTCTTACTTCTCACTTCTCACTCATTACTCGAGTATCTCGACGCCTTTGACGGTAACACGATGCGAAATCAGCGGCAGAGGCGGCTTGATACGGCCCGATGAGACCGTGACGGCCGCCTCCAGCGCCGCCCGGCCGATTTCCAGTCCCCGCTGATCGCGGGCATGAATGGCGGCAATGGACTGCCCGCCCGACACCTTGTCCCCCGGCTTGGCGTGAAAGACAAAGCCCACGGCATGGTCCACGGTGTCGTCCACCTTCTGGCGACCGCCTCCCATGGCCACGATCGCGCGGCCGATGGTCCGCGGCTCGATGCGCGAGACGGTGCCCGCGCGTTTCACCGCGAATTCCTCCACGACCGGCGCCGCCGCAAAGAGCGACGAATCGTCCATCACGCCCGGGTTGCCACCCTGCGCCTGGATGATTTCGCGGAACTTGTCCGCGGCGCGCCCTGAAGACCGCGCCTCCTCGAGCATCGCGCGCGCCGCGGGAACGTCCTTCGCGACGCCGCCGAGCAGCAGCATCTCCACCCCCAGTGCCAGCGTCACTCCCCAGAGATCCTGGGGGCCTTCGCCCTTGAGCGATGCAATGGCTTCGATGGTCTCGAGGGCGTTCCCGCAGGCTTCGCCGAGGGGGCGATCCATCGCGGTAAGCAGCGCGACGGTCCGGCACCCGTGCTCTTCCCCGAGCTGGATCATCGTCTGTGCGAGCGCGAGCGAGTCCTCGAGGTCGGTGAGAAAGGCCCCACTCCCGCGGGTCACGTCCAGCACGAGTCCGTTGAGCCCCTCGGCCAGCTTTTTGGACATGATGCTCGCGGCGATGAGCGGAATGGATTCGACCGTTCCAGTCACGTCCCGCAGCGCGTACAGCTTGCGATCGGCTGGCGCGATCTCGGCGGTCTGGCCGAAGAGACAGCAGCCGACCTTCTGGATCTGCTTTTCGACCGCGCTGAGACCGATGTTGGTGCGGAAGCCGGGAATCGCCTCGAGCTTGTCGAGCGTCCCGCCGGTGTGGCCGAGGCCGCGTCCCGACATCATGGGGACCGCGACGCCGCAGGCGGCGACCAGCGGGGCCAGCACGAGCGACACCTTGTCCCCGACACCGCCGGACGAATGCTTGTCGATGACGGGCTTGCCGAGGGAGGCAAAGGAAAGCTGCGCGCCGGAGTTGAGCATTGCTTCCATGAGCGGCACCAGCTCGTCCCGGTCGAGGCCGTTCAGGAAGCACGCCATCAGCAGCGCGGCCATCTGGTAGTCCGGCACGCGCGCGGCGGAATATTCGGCGATCAGCCCGGTCCACTCTTCGGCCGTGAGCTTGCCGCCTTCACGCTTGCGCTCGATCAATGGGACCACGAACATTGGCGCTCCATGCTATTGCTGGTCCTGCTACTTCTCGTGATGCCGGGCGCGCTCCGCGCGCAGTCGGCTGCGGAGCTGGTCGCCTCGGGTGACTCGCTGGAACCGATGATGCATCCCGAGCTGACCCTTCCCTACTACCAGCGCGCGCTGGCGCTCGACTCGATGTCGGCCCCCGTGCTCTGGCGCGTGGCACGCGGGCACACCGACATCGCCAAGCAGATCGAGGGCCGGTCGGACAGCGTCCGGCGCCGCCGGGACAGCCTCTACGCCATTGCGCGCGACTTCGCCGAGCGGTCCGTTCGCGCCGACTCGAACGATCCCGACGCGCACTTCTCGCTGGCGCTGGCACTCGGCCGTCTCGCCCTGACGCGCGGAGGGAAGGAGCGGGTCCGCTTCGGCCGCATCATCTACGACGAAGCGGCCCGGGCGATCGCCCTCGACCCATCCCACGACGGGGCGCACCATATACTCGGGGAGTGGCATGCGGAAGTGCGCCGCCTGCCGGGGATGACGCGGTTCTTCGCGAAGACGCTGTTCGGGGGGAAATTCCTGGATCGGGCCAGCTGGGATTCGGCCACGGCGCACATGGAGACGGCGGTCGCGCTGCGGCCGTCCTACCTCTACCATCACCTGGTCCTGGCGCGGATCTATCTCGACCTCGACCGCGCGCCGGACGCCGTGGTGCAGCTCCAGGAACTCGACAAATGGCCCGACGCCGATGTCCTGGATCCGCGACATCGCCGCCGGGCGGCAGAGCTGCTGGAAGAGATCAGGAAGAAGAGCGCGCGCTAGCGCTCGATCTGCTCGCGGATCTGCCGGCGGCGCCGCTTAAGCTCCGCCTTCACGTCATCCCGCCAGTCTTCCGCTTTTTCCTTGGCGTCGGCGCTCAGCCGTCCCACGAACTTCTTGAGGCGCCGGCGCGTCACGGCCCCGCGCTCCGGTGCCACGAGCAGCGCGACACCGGCGCCGACCAATGCACCGAGCACCATGCCCGCCATGAAGCTCAGGGTCCCCGACCGACCGGTGTTGCCGGTTTCGGTCGTTTCCACCACCTCATCACCCTCGTCCAGGTCCTCGTGCTCGTCCTGGTCCATCTCGTCCCGATCCGTCATGGTGCCTTCCCGCTCGCGTGAGCGCACTTGTCTACACTCTCGTACCCCCGAGAGCGTCTTTTGGATATGTACTGCCTTGACGGGTCCGAGTACAGGGAAGAGCTTCCTCACCGGAGCCGGGCCGTTACCGGCTTGTCGCTTTCCGCAATTACGTACGCAGGAGTGTGTATGGCCGAGCCGAGAGCTGCCAGCCCGGGTGAGGATGCGGAGCGTCTCGAGGCCCGCGTCAAGGAGCTCGAGCACGAGCGGAAGCATCTCCTCGCGGTCATCGAGATCCTGGAAGAGATCTCCGGGACCCTGCACTTCGTGGACATCCTCCAGGCCATTACCCGGAAGCTCGGCGAGACCTTCGGCCTCGACCGCTGCTCCATCTTTCTGGCGGAGCGCGGCCGGGCGAGCGCCCGGCTGGTCGCGTCCTACGAAGATCCCAGCATCCGTAACTACGTCGTGGACCTCGAGCGGTATCCCGAGCTGCGGAAGGCGCTCCAGTCGGGCGAGACGGTCTTCATCCCCGAGGCGCAGGAGGACCCCACGCTGCAGCACGTCCGCGGAGCGTTGGCGATGCGGCGGGTGCGGTCCATCACGGTCGTCCCGATCACGTGGCGGGGCGCGTCCATCGGCGCCATGTACCTGCGCACGTTCCGCGACGGGCCGGCGTTCTCGGATACCGACCTCCGGTTCTGCCAGATGATCGCGAGCCTGACGGCCAAGGCGCTCCGCAATGCGTACCGGTATGAGCGGCTCAAGCAGCGCCAGCCGGAGCACCACGCGAACACGCTGCGGGAAGACAACCAGCGCGTCGCCCTGGTCGGGTTCCTGACACGCCTCCTGACCCGTTTCGGCACCAACGAGGGCGCATGGTCCGAGGGTCAGATGTCCAAGGCGTCGGGCGAGGAGCTGGACCGGCTGGTGGAGATCGCGATGACGGTGCTGTCGGAGGAGGCGAAGACCCACTGACTGTGCCTGACGCCGCCAGGCGCGCGGCGGACCTCCGCCGTCTGCTGCATCGCGCCAATCACGCGTACTACGTCCTCGACGCGCCGACCATGTCGGACGCCGAGTACGACCGATTCTTCCGCGAGCTCCAGGCCATCGAGGCCGAGCACCCGGAGCTGCGGGCGCCCGACTCCCCTACCCTGCGGGTCGGCGCCGAAATCCAGTCGTCACTCAAAAAGCACACCCACCGCATCCCGATGCTTTCCCTGGCGAATGCCTTCAGCGACGAAGAGCTGGAGGCGTGGGAAACGCGCATGGCGCGCATTTCCCCACAGGTGCGCGAGGCCGGTTACCAGCTCGAGATCAAGATCGACGGCGCGGCGGTGAGTCTCACGTACGAGAAGGGCTCACTGGTCAAGGCCGCCACGCGCGGCGACGGCACGATCGGCGAGGACATCACCCTCAACGCACATGCGATTCCTGACATTCCGCTCTCGCTTCACGGCGAGGGATGGCCGGACGCGATGGAAGTGCGCGGCGAGGTCTACTTCCCGATCAAGTTTTTCGAGGAGCTGAACCAGAAGCGGACCGAGGCGGGCGAGCCCACGTACGCCAACCCGCGCAACACCGCGGCGGGCAGCCTGCGCCAGCTCGATCCCCGTATCACCCGGGAGCGGAAACTCCGGTTCTTTGCCTTCCAGATCGAGCCCGAGAGTCGTTCGCGCCTGCCCTCGCAGCGCGAGATGCTCGATGCGCTCGAGAGCTGGGGATTCCCGGTCGAGCGCCATCGCCGGCGGGTCGCTTCGCTCGCCGAGGCGAAGGAAGCGATTGCCGAGCTGGAGAAGGTCCTCCCGACGCTCGAGTTCCAGGCAGATGGCGTGGTCGTGAAGGTGGACCGGGTCGCGTTGCACGATGAGCTCGGCATCATCGGCGAGCGCGAGCCCCGCTGGGCCATCGCGCGGAAGTTCCAGCCCGAGGTCGCCGTTACCCGGTTGAAGGAGATCGAGGTCAGCGTCGGGCGGACGGGCATGCTCACGCCGTTCGCGGTGCTGGAGCCGGTGGTCGTCACGGGTGCCACCGTCTCGCTGGCCACCCTCCACAACGTCGACCAGATAGAGGCCAAGGACATCCGCGTCGGCGATGATGTCGAGGTCACGCGGGCCGGCGAGGTCATCCCGCAGGTCCTGGGACCCGTGGTCGCCAACCGGCCGAAGGACCGCGAGCTGCCCAGGTGGGAGATGCCGAAGAACTGCCCGCGGTGCGGCTCGCCGGTGGAGCAGCCGCTGGACGAGGTAGCGTACTACTGCCCCAACATCTCCTGCCCCGCGCGCATGCGGGAATCGATCGTCCATTTCTCGCACGTCATGGACATCCGCGGCCTCGGCTACCAGCGCGTCATTCAGCTGCTGGATACGAAGCTCATCACGAACATGGCCAACCTCTACGACCTCACCGCCGAACAGTTGGTGGAGCTGGAGGGGTTCGCGAAGAAGTCGGCGGCGCAATTGATCACGGCGATCGGAGAGTCGAAAGACAGACCCCTTTCGCTCTTCCTGTTCGCGCTGGGCATCCGTCACGTGGGCGCGGGGGTCGCACGCGTGCTCGCCCGAGAGTTCGGCACGCTCGGCCGCATTCGCAACGCCACCCTGGAAGAAGTGGGCAGCGTCACGGGCATCGGCTCCATCATCGCCGAGGCGGTGACGCATTTCTTCGCGGCGGAGCAGAACAAGGCGTTGCTGGACGAGTTCGTGCGGCATGGCTTCGCGCCGGTTGAGAGCCAGGCGTCCGCGGAGGGGCCGCTGGCGGGCCAGGTCTACGTGATCACGGGGACGTTGCCCACGCTGTCACGGCAGGACGCGACCAAGCGGATAGAAGCGGCCGGTGGAAAGGTGGCGTCGTCGGTGTCGAAGAAGACGACCGCGGTGGTGGCGGGGGAAGAGGCGGGGACGAAGCTGGAGAAGGCGAAGAGTCTGGGGGTGGAGGTGATTGATGAAGAAGGGCTCCTGAAACGTCTGAATAGTTGAATCGCGGTCGCTTCAGGCGACAGATAGCCGAGTCGCGGCTTCACGCCGCGAAAAACGAATGTGAGGATCAGAACACCCGACGGAAGGCCGACCCGTAACGTCGTTTTCGCGGCATGAAGCCGCGACTCGGCTAACTGTCGGATAAACCGACCCAGCCTCCCGCGAACGCCGCCTTCGTTCATATTTCCGGCGTGACCACCCACACCACCGACCCCCTCGACGTCCTCTGGTTCTGCCAGCTCGCCTCCGATGGCGAGTTCATCGGCGCGCCAGCCCAGCGGAAGCCCACGCTGGCGTACATGTCGAGCCTGGTGGAAACGGCGGCCGAGATGGGATTCTCGAGCCTGCTCACGGCCACCAACTTCCACGCCGAGCACGATGCGTTCACGGCGTCAACGGCGGTGCTGGCGCAGACCAAGGGCGCGGGGATCCTGATCGCGGTGCGACCCGGGATGTTCCACCCCGCCATCTTCGCGAAGATGGCCGCCACCGCGGCCACGCTGTTTCCGGGCCGGGTGCGCATCAACGTGGTGACGGGATCGAACCCTGCCGAGCTGGCGATGTACGGCGACTCCGACTCGCACGACGAGCGCTATGCCCGCACGCACGAGTTCATCCACATCCTGCGCCGGCTCTGGAGCGAGTCCTCGGTAGACCACGAGGGACAGTTCTATCGCATGAAAGGCGCGATCCTCGAGCCGAAGCCCTCACCCGCCATCCCGATCTACATGGGCGGGCACAGCGCGCCCGCGCAGAAGATCGCGGCCGAGCTGTCCGACGTTTATCTCGTGTGGGCTGACACGGTCCCAGGCATTGCCGGGCGACTGGAGACGATGCGCAAAGCCGAAGACGCCGCCGGAAGAAAAGTCAGGTTCGGGCTCCGCACGCACGTGATCGTGCGCGAGACGGAGAAGGAAGCGTGGGCCGCTGCGGAACGGTTGATCAGCCGCATCGATCCCGCGACGCGTGAATCCTTCCTCAAGGCGACCGCCGTGACCGATTCCGAAGGTCAGCGCCGCCAGAACCAGCTCTCGGCGCAGGGCTCGCTGGTGGTCGAAGAAAACCTCTGGGCGGGGGTGGGACTGGCTCGCACAGGCGTGGGCCTCGCGATCGTGGGCGATCCCGACCAGGTGGTCGCCAAGCTGCGCGCCTACCAGGCGCTGGGCGTTTCGACCTTCATTCTCTCAGGCTATCCGCACCTGGAAGAGTGCCGCCGCGTGGGTGAGATGGTGCTGCCCCGCCTGAAGGCCGCAAACGTTGAGACAAAGACCGGGTCGCGCGCGAAGGCCCGAGCAGGGATCGCGCCGGTAACGTGAGCCTTCCCTCTACCCCCCTTATTCCCTAAGTTGCGGCGTCTTTTCACCCGACCCAACTGATGCCCGCTCCAGTACAACTCGACGCCACCGTACTCGGCCTGAATCGCAAAAGCCTCCAGGCCTTCCGGCACGCGCTCTCTGCGCCACCGGCCGACCCTGCCGCTTTCCTCCAGGAAACCGGCTACGGCGCCGGCGACGACATCTGGGCGCTGTTCCTGAAGTGGCTGCCGACCGTCGCGGGCGTGAACGACCCCGCCGAGCTCGACGCGGCCCACGTCGGCGAAGTGCTCTCCGAATTCTTCCAGTCGATCGGCTGGGGATCGGTGACCATCGAGCCGCTCGGCCAGGCCGGCCTCACCGTCGATTCCGCCGACTGGGCGGAAGCGGAGCCGGGCACCAACGCCACCGCGCCCGGATGCTTTTATACCTCGGGCCTGCTCACCGCCCTGCTGGGCCGCCTCGCCGGCGGCGACTTCGCCGTGATGGAAGTGGAATGCCGGAGCTGCAACGACGCCCGCTGCCGCTTCCTCGCCGGCTCCCCGGACACGCTGAACACGGTCTTCGAAGCCATGAGTGCGGGCAAAGACTACCGGCAGGCGATGCTGGAGTAGACGGGTCGCGGGGGACGGGTTGTGGGTGATGGAAAATCGAACGCCCCGGGGACTGACTCCCGGGGCGTTTGTCCCACCTTACCGCAACCCACCACCCGTCACCCCTTCAGCTTCGCCGCGTACTCCGGCCTCATCACCAGCTTCCCGTCCACGATGACCTCCCGGTCCCAGGGCAGGATGATGAAGCTCTCGGTGGCGAGGGCGTGGAAATCGGGCTCGTAGGCGCCGGTCTTGAACGAGACCGCGCTCTTGATGGCCGCGGGTCGCAGGTCCTTGATGGTCGCCAGGGCCAGCTTGAGGGTGTCTCCCGAATCGCAGGTCTCATCCACCACCAGCACGCGGCGACCGCGCACCACCGTCGGCGGGGGCGCCGTAATGAGCGTGGGCCGGCGGTCGCTCTCCTCGCGCGTCACTGCCATCGAGGCGAAATCGCGCTGGAGAATCGAGGCGACGACCACCCCAGGAATCACGCCGGCCTTGGCGATGCCGACGATGATCTCCGGATCGAAGCTGCCGGAAACGCGCAGCGCCAGCGCTCGGCAGAGCTCGCCGAAGAACGTCCAATCCACCTCCATGACCTGGGGCGTGGACGGGCCGAGCTGGCGTTTGGCTACGGGACGGACGGGCATGGAGGGAGCATACCCGACAGACGCCCAGACGGCTAGACGCCTTGGACGCCTAGTAAATCTTGCCAATGGACGCGTCCCCTCACGGAAACGACTAGCCGTCCAGGCGTCTAGGCGTCTATCTTGCCTCCACATGGGCTTCTGGAACCGCCTGTTCGGTCGCAAACGGGGCGAAGAGGTGCACCCCCAGCGACTCGACTACCTGAACGAAGCGCTGGCCTTGGAACGCCAGGGGGACTACGAGGCGGCGTTGACGTCGTACCGTCTCGCCCTCCGGGATCACCCCACCGACCTGCGCGTCCTCCAGAACATGGCCATCGCCTACACCAAGACGAACCGGGTCGACGAAGCCATCCGGTTCTACCGCAAGGCGCTGGACGTGGATGCCTCGCTGGGCGGCGCGCACTATGGCCTCGCGTTCCTGCTGCTCAAGCGTGGCGAAACCGA
>CAMDCH010000036.1:0-15454 GCA_945889655.1 bacterium HR33 | reverse complement strand
GGGGGGGGGGGGGGGGGGGTAGCGCGCCGGCCCTTTTTCCCACGTTTTGCCTCACCGCCAGAGTCACGATCACGCCGCTCTTTGTTGCCACCCATACGGCTACCCGCCAACCCGCCTACCCGCCGAAAGGGACGTTGATGGCCACCGCCCGCCCGTCCAAGGCCACCGACACCAGGCTCACCACGGCCATCGTGACCGAGGTGGGCAAGCGTGTCGTGGGCCAGGACGCGATGGTCGAGAAGCTGCTGATCGGCCTGCTGACCGGCGGTCACATCCTGCTCGAAGGCGTGCCCGGTCTCGCGAAGACGCTGGCCGTCCGCACGCTCGCGGAAACCGTGCGCACCACCTTCTCCCGCATCCAGTTCACGCCCGACTTGTTACCAGCCGACGTGGTCGGCACGATGATCTTCGACCAGAAGACCAGCGAGTTCCGTCCCAAGAAGGGCCCGATTTTCGCGAACATCATCCTGGCCGACGAGATCAACCGCGCGCCGGCGAAGGTGCAGGCCGCGCTGCTCGAAGCGATGCAGGAACAGCAGGTGACCATCGGCGGCGAAACGCACCCGCTGGAGCAGCCGTTCCTCGTGCTCGCCACGCAGAATCCAATCGAGCACGAGGGAACCTATCCACTCCCTGAAGCCCAGCTCGACCGGTTCATGCTGAAGGTCACCGTCGGCTACCCGACGCGTGATGAAGAGAAGGAAGTGCTGTGGCGGATGTCGTCGGGGCGCCCGATTCCAATCCAGCCCGTCGCGGACCCGGCCGAGCTCCTCGCGCTCCGCGCGTCCATCGCCGAGCTGTACATGGACCAGAAGATCGTGGACTACATCGTTGACGTGGTGCGCGCCACGCGCGAGCCGCAGAAGCTCGGCCTCCACGATCTCCGCCAGCTGGTGGCGTACGGCGCTTCGCCGCGCGCCTCGATCTACCTCGCGCAGGCCGCGCGAGCCCACGCATTCCTCCGCGGGCGCGCGTACGTGGTGCCCGAGGACGTGAAGGACATGGCGAAGGACGTCCTCCGCCACCGCGTACTGCTCACGTTCGAGGCCGAAGCCGAAGACATGAAATCGGACGACGTGATCGCCAAGGTCCTGGAGCACGTTCCGGTTCCGTGAGCGCGGTGGGCGTCGTCGGGCCGGAAGTACTGCGGCAGGTCAAGGCGATCGAGCTGCGCACCCGACGGCTGGTCACAACCCTCTTTTCCGGCGAATACCGTTCCGTTTTCCGCGGCCAGGGCATCGAGTTCGCCGAGGTCCGCGCCTACCAGCACGGTGACGACTTCCGGTCGATCGACTGGAACGTCTCGGCCCGCATGGGCACCCCCTTCGTCAAGACGTTCGAGGAAGAGCGCGAGCTCACCCTGATGCTGGTGGTGGATCGCTCGGGCTCGGTGGAATTCGGTCGGCCGGTGCTCAAGTCGGAGCGCGCGGTGGAAGTCGCGGCGGTGCTGGCGCTGGCCGCGGCGCGCCATAACGACCGCGTCGGCGCGCTGATGTTCTCGGAGAAGGTCGACCGCGTGGTGCCGCCGGGCAAAGGCCGCACCCACGCGTTGCGCGTGATCCGCGACATGCTCGCGTTCGAGTCACCCGGGAAGGGCACCAACCTCGGTTCCGCGCTCCGTTATGCGGGCCGGCTGCTGCGGCACCGCGCCGTGATCGTCATCCTCTCGGATTTCCGCGCCACCGACTGGGAAGCGGACCTCCGCCGGCTGGCGCGCAGGCACGAGCTGGTGGCGATCACGGTGGATGACCCTCGAGAGATCGACCTCCCCAACGCCGGGTGGGTGGAGCTGGAAGACGCGGAGTCGGGTCAGCGGATCCTGGTGGACACCACCGACCTCGACGCCCGCCTCAAGCTCCGGATGGCGGCCGAGCAGGCGCGGACCAACCGCGCGCGGCTGCTGAAGCAGATCGGCGTGGACCACGTGGAGCTGCGCACCGACAAGCCCTACGCGCAGGAGTTGCACCGGGCCTTTGCGTTGCGCGCTCGGCGGATGGCACGATGATCGGTCTCGCAGTGCTGATGCAGGCGGGTACCATGGTGATCACGCCCGCCGCTCCCACGGTCGGTGACACGATCACGATCGTGCGGACGCTGGCGGCGCCCGCGGAGGCGCGGGGGCGCGCCCAGCCACTGGGCTCGAGCCTGCTGGTGGAGCCGCTCGCAGAGCCGTCCGTGGGCCGCAACAGCCAGGGCCTCGTGATCCGCTACACGCTGGCGATGTTCGAGGCGGGCCGTCATCCGGTGGCCGTGCCGCCGGTGGAGCTGGTCTACCGCGATGGGCGCGTTGAACTAGTGCCGGCAGATACTGCGTATGTGTCTGTGCGGTCAGTTCTGTCAGCGGCTGATACGCTGCGGGAGCCGGCGAGTTCTCTGGCTCCCGTGCCGCGCTACCCCACGCGGACGTGGCCGTTGTTCGCGATCATCGGAGCGGTCACGCTCGGGGCGACGGGGTGGGGCCTGGTTCGCCGGCGCACCAGGCCACGAGCGGAGGTCGAAGTTTCAGCGGTTGGTTCAGTGCGACCGCCCCTCATGCAATGGGCCGCGGCAGGCGAATCGAGAGCAGTGGCCTCTCTGGCGGCTGACCGCCTGCGCGCGCGCCTCGCGAAGGCGGCGCCGGACCTGGATCGCGCGCTTTCGACGGGCGAGATCATCTCCACGCTGGAAGCGAAGCATTCGGACTGGCCGATCCGCGACCTGGCCGACACGCTGCGCGGGCTGGACCGGGCGCGGTTTGCACCGGCGACGCCGACTGACATCGCGATCCTGGTGGACCAGGTTGACGCGGTGCTCGCGGTCCTGCCGAGGGGCGCATGAGCTTCGCGCGGCCGGTTGTTTTGCTCCTGCTGGCGCTCGTCGCCTGGTGGTGGCGGCAGCGGATCAAGGGCCAGCGTCCCGCGGGCCGCTACAGCGACGTGCGGCAGCTCTCCGCGGTCGCGAAGAGCCGGCGCTGGCTGGGCGAGCTGCCCGCGGGTCTGCGCACGCTGGCGCTCACCGCCTGGATCATCGCTGCCGCGGGGCCAGAGCTGGGCAGCTCCACCACCGAGACCACGCGCGAGGGCATCGCCATCGTGGTTGCGGTGGACGTGTCCAGCAGCATGCTGGCGGAGGACTTCGCACCGCAGAACCGGCTCGATGTCGCCAAGGAGCGCTCGGCCGCATTCGTGAAAGGCCGTAAGAACGACCGCATCGCCCTCGTGACGTTCGCGGGCGAAGCGCTCACCCGCGTCCCGATCACCGTGGACTACGCCGTGCTCGACCGCGCGATCCGCGACATCCGGATCGGCGAGCTGGAAGACGGTACCGCCATCGGGACCGGCATCGCGACGTCCGCCAACCGGCTGCGCCGCGCGCCGGGGGCCAGCAAGGTCATCATCCTGTTGACCGACGGCGTGAACAACCGCGGCCGGGTGGATCCGCTCACGGCGGCGGCGGCCGCGGCCGAGCTCGGAATAAAGATTTACACGATAGGAATTGGCACCGAAGGCGAAGCCAGGCTGCCGATCGGCCGCGGGCCCGAAGGGCAGCTCCGCTACGAGATGATGCCGGTCCAGATTGACGAGGACGTGCTCCGCGACGTTTCGGCCGCCACGGGCGGGCGCTACTTCCGCGCGACAGACAGCGAGGCGCTGGGAAGGATCTTCGAGCAGATCGATCAGCTCGAGAAGGCGCCCGTGCACGTCACCGTCTACACCGAGCGGGACGAGTGGTACCGCGTGCCACTCATCATCGGCATCGGCGCGCTCCTGATGGAGCTGATCGTGGCCGCGAGCGTGGTGGTGCGCGTCCCATGATCGCGTTCGACACTCCGTGGCTGCTCTATCTGGCGCCGGTCCTGATGGCGCTGTTCGCGTTCCTGTCGTTCAGCGCGCGCCGGGTGCGCATCATCCGCGCCCGCCGCTGGTCGCCCGAGCTGGGCCAGCTGGCGCGCGACGCGGGACGCTACGCGTGGGTGGTACCGGCCATCGCGGTGCTGTTCGCGGCGCTGGCCTGGTCGGGCCCGCGCTGGGGCCGCCGCACGGTCGCCGCGGAATCCAAGGCGCTCAACCTCGTGATCGCGGTGGACGTCTCGCGCTCGATGCTCGCGGAGGACGTGGCACCCTCGCGGCTCGGCCGGTCGCAGCGGGAATCCCGCCGGCTCATCCAGGATCTCGCGAGCGACAGGATCGGGCTGATCGCCTTCGCGGGGCAGAGCTTCATCATGTCTCCACTGACGGTGGACGGAGGCGCGCTCCAGCTCCTGGTGGAAGGACTCGACCCCGAGATCTCCAGCGTAGGCGGCACCGGTTTCTCGCGCGTGCTGAAGCAGGGGACCGACCTCCTCCTCGGCGGGTCCGAGGTCGCAGACCGCGTGCTCGTGATCTTCACCGATGGTGAGGCGCACGACTCGCTCCCCGAGATCCTCGCGGCGGCGGAAGCGGTCAGGAGAGATGGCGTGCGCCTGATCCTGGTATCGCAAGGCGGGCGCGAGCCGACCACGATCCCGGTGCGCGCGCTCGATGGCACCGTCACCGGGCAGCAGCGGGATGTTGACGGCACGGTGGTGCAGACCTGGCGCCGCGATGCCGTGCTGACCGCCATCGCGGACGCGGCCCAGGGGGCGGTGGTGTCCGCCGGTCTCAAGGACCAGGCCGGCGCGGTGCGGGAGCTGGTCCTCGCGTACAAGCGCTCTCCGCAGGCCACCGCAGTGACCGCGTCGCGCGTGCCCCGTGCCTGGATTCCTATCCTGCTGGCTGCCGTCATCCTGCTGCTGCACACGCTCACGCGCCGTACCGCCGCGCTGGCGGCGCTGGTCCTGCTGCTCGGTGCGCCGGAGCAAGCCAGCGCGCAGGGTCTCCCGCATCCCGGCGACGTGGCGTGGGAGGCCGGCGACTTCCGCAAGGCGGCGCTGCATTACATCGAGGACACGAAAGCCAACCGTGGGGGCGACACGGCGTGGCTGAATGCCGGGACTGCCGGTCTCGCGATCGGCGATACTGCACTCACGAGCGCGGCGCTGGCGCGCGCGGCGGAATCGCTCGACCCCGAGATCCGCTATCGGGCGCTCTACAACCTCGGCCTGGCGCAGCTCCGGCAGGCTCGGCGCGACTCCACGCACCGGGAGCAGCTCCTCGTGGAAGCGCGGCGCCGCTATCGCGAGGCGCTGCTGCTCAAGCCGGGCGACCGCGATGCCAAGCGGAATCTCGAGCTTGCCGTCCTCGAATCGCCCCCACCGCCGCAGGGCGGAGGCGGCGCGCAGGACCAGGATCCGCAGGGCGGGGCGCAGCCGGAGCCGAAGCCCAGCCAGCCGCGCGGCGGGCTGTCCGCCTCGCAGGCTGAGCAGATCCTCAATTCGATCGCCGAAGAAGAGCGCCAGACGCGCCAGCAGCAGCGGCGCCGCATGGCGCAGTCGCGCGACTCGCGCGGGGCGAACGACTGGTGATCGCGCTCATGCTGGCCGCCCTGCTGGCGCAGCAGGCGACGCAGATCCCGGCCGTGAGCGCCGAGGTGGATCACGACGAGATCGCCGCGGGCGAAAGCGTCACGCTCACCATCCGGATCGAGACGCGCGGCACCGAGCCCATCGAGGTGAGCGAGCCCGCGTTGACACTGCTGGAGCGCCGAGGCTTCCGTGAGCAGTCACAGGTGTCGATCCAGGCGGGATTGACCACCCGCATCACCACCCGCCAGATCCAGCTCGCTGCCACCGACCCCGGCACCGCGACCATCGGCCCCGTGCGCGTGAAGCAGGGCGACCGTTTCGCGGAAACCGGCGAACTGTCCATCCGCGTCACACCGCGCCCGGTGGATGCCGCGGTGGCGCTGAGTCCGCGCGTCCGGGCGATGCTCGCGAACATGCCGCCTCCCGACGGCATCCGGAACGTGGCACTCGGCATCGTCGCATCACCCACCACGGTCATGGTCGGCGCGCCGGTGGACGTGGTCGTCGCGGCGTGGTTCCCGCGCGAAGTGCGCCTCCAGCTGCGGACCCCGCCATCGCTGACCGATCCCGAACTCCGGGGCGCCTGGGTCTATCCCCAGCCGGTGCCCACCGGGCTCGCGGCGACGCGGTTCGTGGGCGGACGGTGGTACGACCTCTACGTCCTGCATTCCGTCGTCTTCCCCTTCTCACCGGGCACGCTGGACATCGGGCGGGCCAAGGTCGCGTACGCGCTGCCACTCACCTACTCGTTCCTCTCGCGCGAGCTGCGGCACGAGGTCGAAAGCGACCCCGTCATCGTCACGGTGAACGACCAGCCGCCCGCCGGGCGTCCCTCGTCGTTCCCGGGACTGGTCGCGTCGAACCTCCGCATGCAGATGGAGGTCGCGCCCCGGACCGTGGCCGTGGGTGAGGCGAGCACGGTGACCATCACGCTCACCGGCTCGGGTAATGTGGCGCTGTGGCCTGAGCCGAAGGTCCGCTGGCCCGACGACGTGCGCATCTATCCCGGCGACACCGATGTGAAGACCGCGCTCGAGAACGGACGTATCGCGGGTACCAAGCGGTTCACCTATCTCGTCGTGCCCGATTCCGCCGGCGTGCACGCCATCCGGGACGTAAGCGTGCCGTATCTCGACCTCGACACGAGACGATACGGCGAGCTGCGCGCCGCCGCGGTGGACGTGGTGGCGGGCGAAGTGGGCGGAGGCGGCGCGCCAGTCGCGGCACGACCGGAGCCGCCCGCGTTGCTCGAAGCCGGCGGTGATCCCCTGATTCCGGCATTCGGGCTGCCGCCCGCGCTGCTGCTCGGCGTGGTGTTGGGGTTCCCGCTCATCGCGCTGGCGCTGCGTGGCAAGGCGGTCGCGCGGCTCGTGCGCCGCCGCCCAGCGGCAACGGCGCTCCGCTCCTTGACGGATGTGCATCGCGAGTTCCGGCTGGCGCTGGAACGCCTGGTGCCGCAGGAGCGCGCGCGGGAGGGCAACGAGCTCACGGAGGCGCTCAGGGCCGCCGGCGTCGAGGCCACCGCCGCGGCGCACGCCGCGAAGATCCGCGACCGGCTGAGGCAGTCGATGTACGGACCCGGTCACCCCGCTGATGACGCGGAGCTGATCGCGGAGACGCAGGAAATCCTGCGCGCGCTGACCGGCAGCATCGCCGCGGAAGGGAAGGCAGCGTGAGGCCGTACCTGGTCCTGGGGGTGCTCATCTGCGCCGCGCCGCTGCGGGCACAGGACGCCGAGCGGCTCTATGAGGCGGGAGCCTACCGCGCGGCCGGTGACAGCTTCGCGGTTCGTGCTGCCGCTGAGCCCTCGGTGGCAGCGCACTGGTACAACCTCGGCAACGCGCTCTACCGCCAGGGCGATGACACGCGGGCCCGTGCGGCCTGGGTGCGCGCCGCGCGGCTCGCGCCCCGGAATTCCGGGATTCATCGGGCGCTGGCCCTCGTGCCGGCCCCCGACGCCAACACGGCCGAGGCGACCCGGATCGCGCCGGTCACACCGGGGGAGGTCCTGGTGCTGGCGCTGGTACTGTGGGCGACCGGGTGGGTGGTGGTGGTGCGGCGCGGATCGCGGCGGGTGTTCGTTCCCATCCTGCTGGCGGCGGTCCTCGTCGGAGGACTGGGCGGTGCCAAGGCGCTCGAGTACCGGAAACCGGTCGCGCTGATCCGGTACACCAACACCTCCCTCCGCGTCGCCCCGTACGCGAGCGCGCGAACTCGGCGCGCGATGAACCAGGGCACCAGTGTCGAGCCGATCTCGCGGTACGCGGGATGGGTGCTCGTGCGCCGCGGCACCGATCGCGGCTGGGTCCTTGCCACCGAGATCGTTCCGGTCACGGCGCTCTAGGCATGGCGCGGATAGCGATACTCGCAAAGGCGGTCGCTGACCAGATCGCCGCCGGTGAAGTCGTGGAGCGCCCGGCGTCCGTGGTGAAGGAGCTGGTCGAGAACGCGCTCGACGCGGGCGCCTCGTCCATCAGCGTGGAGCTCGAAGAGGGTGGCTGCTCCCTTATCCGCGTGATTGACGATGGATCGGGCATGGACGCCGACGATGCGCTGCTGGCGGTCGAGCGTCACGCCACCAGCAAGATCCGCCTGGCGTCCGATCTCGTCGGCGTGCCCACGTATGGTTTTCGCGGCGAGGCGCTGTCGGCCATTGCGTCGGTCTCGCGCTTCGAGCTGGAGACATCCACGGAACCCGGCGGCGGCACCCGCGTGATCATCCACGGCGGGAACCTCCAGAAGAAGGAAGCCATCGCCCGGAACCGGGGAACGACGATCACGGTCCGGCAGATTTTCTACAACACGCCCGCGCGGCGGAAATTCCTTCGTGTCCAGCGCAGCGAGACGCGCGCGTCCATGGAAGCCATGACCACGCTCGCGCTCACCAGGCTGGATCTGCATTTCCGCCTCACCAGCGACGGCCGGGTCCTGCTGGATGCGCCGGCCGTTTCGAGCGTCGCGGACCGGATCGCGCTGCTCTTCGGGAGCGAAGTCGTCTCGCAGCTGCTCCCGGTGGACCGCGGGGCGGGGGATATCGCCGTGCGCGGTTTCGTCCAGCGGCCCGCCGACGCGCGACCCAGTGGCCGGAAGGTGTTTTTCTTCGTGAATGGCCGCCCGTTCCGCGACCATTTTCTCGTGCGAGCGGCGGAGGCGGGGTATCGCGCGACGATCCATCCCGGTGCCCGTCCGACCCTGTTTCTTTCGATTTCGCTCGGCGGGGAATTTGTGGATGTGAATGTCCACCCCGCGAAGCTGGAGGTGCGGTTCCAGGATCGCATCGCGGTGGAGCGTGCGGTGGAGTACGCAGTGAAGGCGGCGCTTCAGCCGATGATGGCGGCGGCAACTGCGACGGGCGGGTGGGCGGGTGGGCGGGTTGGCGGGTGGTCAGAGACGTCGTCTCAACCCGCCGACCCGGCTACCCGCCTGCCCGCCGATGAACCGTCTCTCTTCGAGAGCTCCGGAGCTCCGGAGCCACACCGCCAGCCATGGGACCTCCCCAGAACCATCGTACAAGCTTTCGCCACCTACCTCGTCTTCGAGACGCCCGAGGGGATTGCGATCGTGGACCAGCACTCGGCCCACGAGCGCGTGCTGTACGAGCGCGCGATGGCGGAGCTGTCGTCCGGGGGCTCGGCGGCGCAGCGGCTGCTGATGCCGATGACGGTGGACCTCTCGCCCGCGGAGTACGAAGCGGTGGAGGGGCACCGGGACCTGCTGCTGGCGAGCGGCTTCGAGGCGGAGCCGTTCGGCGGGCGTACCATCGCCGTACACGCGGTGCCCAACCCGCATCCGCGTTTCGACGCCAAGCGCTGCTTCGAGGAGATGGCTGCCGATCTCGCGCGGGGGCGATTCGGCGGGTGGCACAACCGGCTGGAGCGTTTCGCGGCAACCTACGCGTGCCGTGCGGCGATCAAGGCGGGGCAGATGCTCAATCCGGAAGAGATGCGCGACCTCCTCGCCCGCCTCTTCGCCTGCGAGCTGCCGCCGCACGACGTCCACGGTCGGCCCACCATCGTCCAGCTTCCACGGGAGGAGCTCGAGCGGCGGTTCGGCCGTGCGTAGGCCGCTGGTCCCCGTCATCGTGGGGCCGACCGCCGTGGGAAAGACGGCGGTCGTGACCAGCCTGGCCGAGCTGTGGCCGCTGGCGGCCGTCTCGGCGGATGCACGCCAGGTCTATCGCGGGCTCGACATCGGGACCGCCAAGCCCACGCGTGAGCAGCAGCGGTCGGTTCGCTACTACGGCATCGATCTCGTGGAGCCGGGCGAGCGCTACTCCGCCGGGCGGTTTGCGCAGGATGCCGTGGGCTGGCTCGCGGAGATTGGCGACGAGCGGCGGCCGGTCGTCGTGGGCGGCACCGGGTTCTACGTTCGCGCCCTGGCCGACGGGTTGTTCACGGAACCACCAATGGATCCCGACCGCCGGAACCGGTTGAAGGCGTTCGCCGTTACCCTGCCAGCGGTCGCACGGTGGGCAGCGCGGCTCGATCCCGGCTACAAGGGCGGGGGCCGGCAGCGCGCGTCGCGGACCATTGAGGTTGCCCTGCTCACCGGCCGCCCGCTGACCTGGTGGCAGGTCCACGCGAAGGCCGAAGGCGTCATGCGGCCCTGGTATGTCCGGCTCACGCTGCCGCGTGCCATCCTGCACCGGCGGATCGCCGAACGCGCCGAGCGGATGGTGAGCGATGGGTTGATCGAAGAGGTGCAGGGACTGTTGCAGCGTGGCGTGCCGGCGGATGCACCGGGGTTGGACGCGTTGGGGTACCGGGAGACCATGGCTCACCTGCGGGGTGAGATCCCGCTGGCGGATCTGCCTGAGGCGATTGCGGGGTCTACGCGACGCTACGCCCGGCGCCAGGAAACGTGGTTCCGCAATCAGCTCACGGGTGCCAGCGTGATTACCTTAGACGCGAGCGAGTCGGCCGACGCCATAGCGCGACGGATAGCAGACTCGTGGGAAACGCGGGGAGCGTAATGAAGATCGGTATCACCTGCTATCCGACGTACGGCGGATCGGGCGCCGTGGCCACCGAGCTCGGTCTCGAGCTGGGGCGCCGCGGGCACGAGGTCCACATGATCTCGTATGCGTCGCCCTTCCGGCTCCGCGGCTACTCGGAACGCGTCTTCTTCCATGAAGTGGACACGACCGGTGGCAACTACCCGCTCTTCCGTTTCTATCCGTACTCGCTGGCCCTGGCCGCCAAGCAGCACGAGGTCGCCTTGCATGAGAAGCTCGACATCATGCACGTGCACTACGCCATCCCCCACGCCACCACCGCGTATCTCGCCAAGCAGATGCTGGAGGGCGTGCGCGACCTCAAGGTCGTGACTACGCTGCATGGGACCGACATCACGCTGGTGGGGCAGGAACATTCTTTCTTCTCGATCACGCGGTTTTCTATCGAGCAGTCCGACGCCGTGACCGCCGTGTCGAAGTTCCTGCGGGACGAGACGTACCGGGCCTTCGGGTGCGACGGTTGCACCATCGACGTCATACCGAATTTCATCAATCCCAAGGAATATTTTCCGGCGCGGAACGACACGGACAAGGCAGCGCTCTCGACGGACGGCGCCAAGGTGCTCATGCACACCTCCAACTTCCGCGAGGTGAAGCGGATACTGGACGTGGTGCGGATTTTCGCCAAGGTGCGGGCCGAAATTCCCGCGGTACTGGTGCTGGTCGGCGACGGACCCGGCCGCCAGGATGCCGAAGAGGAATCACGGAAGCTCGGCGTGGACAAAGATGTGCGGTTCCTTGGCAAGCTGGATTCGACCGCGCAGCTGCTCCGCGCCGCCGATCTCTTCCTCCTCCCGTCGCAGACCGAATCGTTCGGCCTCGCGGCGCTGGAAGCCATGGCGTGCGGCGTGCCGGTCATCGCCAGCCGCGTGGGCGGCTTGCCAGAGGTGGTGGTCCACGGTGAGACGGGCGCACTCGCGCCCGTAGGTGCCGTTGATACGATGGCCAGCGCCGCTCTTCAGCTGCTCTGCGACCCACAGCGCGCAGCTGCGGCTCGCGACGCGTCCATCAAGCGGGCGGGGGAGTTCACCGCGGACCGGATCGTTCCGCAGTATGAAGCGCTCTACCAGCGAGTGCTCGGCACTTGAACTGGTGGCAGGGATTGGTACTCGGCCTGGTCCAGGGGCTCACCGAGTTTTTACCAATTTCCAGCTCCGGACACCTCGTCCTCGCCGAGGCGATCGTCGGCGTCCGGCTGCCGGGACTCTTCGTCGAAATCGTGCTCCATGTCGCGACCCTGCTCGCGGTGTTCATTGTCTACTGGCAACGGCTGCTGGAGCTCACCAAGGGCGCCGTCCGTGGTGACCGCGAAACCTGGAAGTACATCGGCCTCCTCATCGTGGCGACCATTCCTGCCGCCGTCATCGGTGTTCTTTTCAAGGATTACTTCGAAGCCACCTTTCACGGGCTGATCAGCCTCGGGGTCGAGTTCCTGGTTACCGGTGTCATTCTCTGGAGCACGCGGTGGATGGGCCGGAAGGAGCGCGGGCTCGCCATGCCGACGGTCCCGGGTGCCCTGAACATCGGCTTCGGCCAGGCGTTCGCGATCCTTCCCGCCATTTCCCGCTCGGGCTGCACGGTGGCGGCGGGGCTGTGGGGCGGGATGGATCCGGTGAAGGCGGGCGAGTTCGCGTTTCTCATGTCGATACCGGTGATCGCCGGGGCGGCGGTGCTCGAGCTGCCCGATCTGGCCCAGAACACCGCGACCGTCGGGACCGGACCCTTGATCATCGGTTTCTTCGCCTCCATGATCTCCGGCGTGATTGCGATCCGTTGGCTTGTGGGCATGCTGCAGCGCGGCACCTTCTACCGGTGGGCACCGTACTGCTGGGTGCTGGGAATCGCGTCGATCGTGTGGGGAGTCCTCGTTCCATGAACTACGACGGCCTTGCGCCCGCGGACCTGGCGGCGCGCCTCCGGGCGCCCGGGTGCCTTTCGCTCGAGAGCGTCACGAGCACCATGGACATCATTCACGAGCTGGCCGCCGAAGGCGCGCCGGCGGGCACGGTCGTCCTGGCCGACGAGCAGATCGCCGGGCGTGGCCGGCAGGGCCGGCAGTGGCACAGCCCGCGCGGCTGCGGGATCTGGCTCGGCTATCTCGTGCGGCCGTCGCGGGCAACGGAGAACAGCGTGCTCAGCTTGCGGGTCGGCCTCGCCATCGCGAAAACGCTGGACGACCTCGGCGTGCAGGCGCAGCTCAAGTGGCCCAACGACGTGCTGGTGCGGAATCGAAAACTGTCAGGCGTTCTCTGCGAGGCACGCTGGGCGGCAGACCGGCTCTCGTGGGTCGCCATCGGCATCGGCCTCAACGTGACCGGTCCGCTGCCGCCGGATATCGCTTCGCACGCCATCGCGCTGTCGGAGGTTGATCCCGACCTGTCGCGGGTCCGCGTGCTCGAGCGCCTGGTTCCTCGCCTGCATTCGCTCGGTGAAGCGCCGACCCTGGCCGATCCGGAGCGCGAGGACTATGCGCGGCGCGACTGGCTTGCCGGGCGCGCGCTCTCGGAGCCGGCGCAGGGAACGGCGCGCGGCGTGGATGCGCAGGGCGCCTTGCTGGTGGAAACGGTGAAGGGCATCCAGCGCGTAGTCGGAGGGAGTGTCGTGTGCTCCTGACCATCGATGTAGGAAATACCGAGATCACGATTGGTCTCTTCGCCGGCGACCGCATCGAGGAGCACTGGCGCCTGACCACGACCGGCAACCGCACCCCCGACGAGTGGGCGGCGACACTCACCACGCATCTCGTCCAGGCGGGCCATTCCGCGAACGAGGTGCGCGCGGTCGTGCAGGCGTCTGTCGCGCCGGCCGTCACCGAATCGCTCGCGGCCGGCGTGGAGCAGGCCACCGGTCAGCGGCCGGCCAACGTGACTGCCGCGAGCAAGCTCCCGATCCGGCTCGATGTGGATGAACCGCTCACGGTGGGTGCCGACCGCGTGGTCAACACCCTTGCCGCGCTCGAGATCTACAAGCGCGACACCATCGTGGTGGATTTCGGCACCGCGACCACCTTCGACTGTATCGTGATCGACGAGCCGGACTCACCCGCGGCTACTGCGGGCCGGTTTGTCGGTGGCGTAATTGCCCCCGGTATCCTCACGGCGTCCGATAACCTCATTCGGCGGACCGCCAAGCTTCCCGCGACGGAGCTGGTGGCGCCGCGACGTGCGATCGGGCGGCGGACCGAGGAGTGCATCCGCGCGGGCGTGTTGTTCGGGACCGCTGACGCCACTGACGGGATCGTACGCAGAATCAAGGCGGTATGGCCGGGGAGCGCTGTTCCCTTCGTCGTGGCTTCGGGCGGGCTGGCCGGGCTGATTGCGCCGTTGTCGAAGGAGATCGAGAAGGTAGATCCGTTCCTGACCCTGGTCGGCCTGCGGATTGCCGCCGGTCACCTGGGACTCAAGTGGTAGCCGTGCAGGGAATCGTTATCTTCTGCTCGACCCCATCACTGGAGCGCGCATGACGACCGTCGCTGCCTCGTACGAACGCCGAGACGTCCGCACGATCCTGACGAGCGGAGCCGGCCTGGGTGTCACTACCGCGGTGGGAGTCGCGGCCTTCGCGCTGCTCTCCCGGAGTCTCGAAGGCACCGTGGAGGTCGTCGCGCAGTCGGTCATCATCCTCTTTGGCGGGATGGTCGCAACCTTCGGCGCCGCTCGCAACATCCGCCCACGGACCATAGACGCGATCGGGTGGTGCGCGCTCGCCGGCCTCATGGGTGCAGGCGTGTTCACCGTGCTCGACATCGCCCTGCTTCGTCCGCTGGGCCTGTATCACTGGACCTGGGATGCCATCGGGGGCGGGAGCGGCTGGTGGTACATCCCGATCTGGTGGATGGGTGCGGCGTTCCTCGCCTGGCTCGGTGCCTGGAGCTACGCCAACCGCGCCCGCGATGCCGAGGATGCGAATCTTGCCACGCTCGGCGCGCAGGTCGTGATCGGCGCCGTGGTCGTGTGGGCTGCGCTCGCGCTGACGGGTGTCACTCCGTTCAACGCCGCCGCCGCCGCGCTCGCCTTTGCGCTGTCGCTGGTGGTGCAGGTTCCGCTTTCCGCGGCGATGGGCCGCCGCTAAGCGGTGAACGTTCGAGGGCTGGCCATCGCGGCCGGCTGGCTGCTCACGCCGGTGGTGGCGTGGGCTGTTTCGTTTGCGGGCGCGTGGATCGGCGCGAAGATCGGCGTGGGATCGACCGCCATGTTCGCCGGGGTCGCCTGGCTCTCGGCGGGAGCGGTGGTCGGGGCAGTGATGGGCGCCGTCGGGTGGCTGCTGTTGCTTCGGGTGGTTCGGCGAAGGTGGGTGGTGGTAGGGGACGAACAGGTCGTGGAGCCCGCCGACGGAGCACCCTGACGTTCGGATCGTCGACCCTTTTCAGATCGTCGACCTTTTTCAGATCGTCGACCCTTTTCAGATCGTTGACCCTCTACAGAACCATGATCGTGTCTTGGGTTTATCGCGGGCTGAAGCCCGCGCTCGGCGCGGTCCTGAAGGACTATGCGGGTCTATTTCCGAAGCGCCTTGTCCTCATGGTGGTATGGTTGCGCCTGGAGGTAAGCTCGGGCCTGCTTGAGACCGTTCAGGCCCACAGATCTTAGATCATATCCGGAAGCCCAGTAGAGCGGACGGGCGGGACTTGCAACCCCGTCCCGGTTTACAAGGCGGGTGCTTGCTCCCTTGAGGCCTTGGACGAGGCGAGGAATGTCGATCTTCGTCGGGAGCCGCACCAGGACGTGGACGTGATCGTTCACAATGCCTAGCTCGATCACCCGACTGCCGTATTTGACGGCAAGTTCAGGAAGTTTGCCCCGCAGGAAAGCGGCCACCGACTCGGTGATGAGCGGTGCGCGATCCCGAGTTGTCCAGGTAATCATGACATAGAGGAGGAAATGGCACGCACCCAACCTGCTCCATTTGGCAGGGAATACGTCATCATTCCCGCGCCTCGGCGTATCAAAACACCGTGAGCCTTACGGCTGTCCGTGTAGTCCTTCAGGACCGCGCCGAGCGCGCCCTTCAGGGCGCGA
>CAMDCH010000035.1:0-15615 GCA_945889655.1 bacterium HR33 | reverse complement strand
GCTGAAGGAGCTGCGGAAGCGGGATCCGGGAGGGGATATCGGTTAGCAAAGTGATTGCGCTGATGCACGCTGATGTCGCTGATCCGATCGGAGCAAATCAGCGTGATCAGCGCCCATCAGCGCAATCACGGCTTCCTGAGCAGCTCTGTGTGCTTCGTAAACGCTACCACCGCAGCCCGAATCTCATCGTCGTTCGCCAGCCCGAACTCATGGGCCTTCTCCGTTCCCCAGCGCACCTCGGTCGCGCGGTAGGCCATGGCCCAGGCGATCCGGTACTCTGCGCATGTCCCCGCGTGGGGACGATCGATCCTGCGCTTCCTATGATAAGGAAGACCGCCGCCAGTCTTTTCACGGCAGGTTGTCGAGCTGGGCGCGGATGCTGGCGGCCTGCGGGGCGAAGGTGCTGGGGGCGATGACCAGGAACCGTTCCAGCCATTTCCGTGCGTTGGCGGCATCGCCGGTTTTCAGGGCGACCGCGCCCCGGAGGTACGGGATGCGCGCGTCGCGCGGATTGAGTGACGCGGCATTCTCCAGCAGCGGGATCGCGTCGGCGTGTTTTGCCTGCTGGATGTAGGTGGCGGCGAGGTCGACCATGAGCCCCGGGGTCTTCGGGGTTGCTGTCAAGGGCGCGCTGTCGTTCGGTAGTCGCCATTTCCCAGCTCCCGCTGCCTTCATACATCCGGGCCATCTGCACGTGGGCCACGTAGAGACTGATGTCGTTTTCGAGGGCGGCCTGGAACGTCTTGATCGCGTCTTCGGAGTGGCCGCCGAGGTAGAGCATCGTGGTGGTGCTCTCGGTAAGGAGGGGCCCCTGGTTAACTTCGGGTTGTAGGCGAACGCCGAAACCAGGGGAGCGCACATGGCAGCCGATGAACTGCAGGCCGAGCTGGACCGCCTCAAAGCCGAAAACGCCGCGCTGAAGAAAGGCGCTTCGAAAGGGATGTCCCTCAAGGTGAGCGAGAAAGGCGGCCTGTCAGTCTACGGACTCGGCCGCTTCCCGGTCACGCTATATAAGGAACAGTGGAAGAAGCTGCTGGACCTGACGGACGAGATCCGGCAGTTCCTGGTGGACAACGACTCCCGGCTGAAATCCAAAGAATAGTTTCGGAGGCTCACGATGCGACGCTTCCTGCTTTGTTCGGCCTTCATGTTGTCCGCCACCACGCTCAACGCGCAGGCCCTCTTCTACGCCAGCGCCTACTCCGACTGGAAGACCGGCCCCGACGGCGTGGCGCGCATGAACCTGGTGGGCACTGACTCGACCTCACCCGCCGGCCTTTCGACCTTTCGCCTGCGGTTCCCCGCGAGCCACGACAGCACGAAGGTCGCCGTGCACTACCACTTCGGCACCGAGCACATCCTGGTGCTTAAGGGGACGCTGATGGTGGGTTTTGGCGAGACGGTGGACTACGCCGCCGCGAAGGAGTACACGACAGGTGGATACGTGGTGATCCCGTCCGGCCGGCCGCACTACGAGTGGACGCGCGGTGAGACGGAGATCCAGGTCGAGGCCATCGGGTCAACGACCACGCAGTCCTGGCCACGTCGTGCGCCCGGTGGGGTGCCGCGGCCGGGGGCCGGGCCATCAGTTGACAGTTCCCACGTGCGGCCCAACGGTCTACCCCAATGGAGCTTCAACCAGGGCGGGGGTGCCCGCATGCCGCTGGTGGGCAGCACGCCGGCATCCACCACGGAGCTCCAAGCCTTCCGCATGTTCGTGCCGAACCGGCCGCTGATTGATTCGACCCGCATCACCTATCACTACCACTTCGGTACCGAGCACATCACGGTGCTCAAGGGAATCCTGTACTTCGCGATCGGTGAGAAGGTGGACCGGAGCAAGGCCAAGGCGTACGGTCCCGGGAGCTTCATCGAGAACCCGTCCGGTGCCAAGCACTTCGAATGGTTCGGTGGGGAGTTCGAGGGTCACATCGAAGCCCTCGGCTCGCTCGGCGCGATCAACCTGGACCAGGCAACCGGCCAGCCGCGCTAGCCACGGCCAAGCCAGCTCGTAACCCCGGGCTTGCGCCCGGGGTCGGCAGTTGCCCCCGCAGCAATGTGCCGTTGGATGCCTCCAGAGCAGGTACAGTAGCAACCGTCGCCGACCACGGGCGCGAGCCCGGGGTAAGGGAGCTGCCGTGACCAACAACGACGCCCCTCGCCTCTCCAAATCCCGCTTCGTCGATGGCTGGTACTGCGAGAAGCTCCTCTGGTGGACGGTCCACGAACCCGGCGCCCGCGAGCTGGAACCGGGCATCGTCGAACGCGACCTTTTTGACCAGGGGATGCTGGTCGAGGAGCGAGCCCGCGCAGAATGGCCCGACGGCGTCCTCATTGAGGGCAGTCGCCGTGATCCGGCCCGCGTCCCCCGCACGCGCGAGGTAGTCGGCGTGGGCACCCGCGCAATCTTCCAGGCCTGCTTCGAAGCAGATGGCGTGTTCTGCGCGGTGGACGTGCTGGAGCGCAACGGCGATGCGTGGACGCTGATCGAGGTGAAGTCCGGCAGCAGTGTGAAGGACTATCACTTCCCCGATGTGGCCGTCCAGGTCCACGTGCTCCGCCGCTCCGGGCTGAACGTCACCCGGATGGAAGTCATGCACATGAACAAGGAGTTCCGGCACCCGGACCAGGGCGCGCTGATGGTGCGAAGCGACGTGACCGCGGACGTCGAGCGGCTCGTGCCGGAGGTCCCAAAGCGGATCGCCGAGCAGATGGAAGTATTGAAGGGACCGCTGCCCGAGCGGGCGGTGGGGTCGCATTGCTGGTTCCGGGGCAACGACAAGGCGTGCGCCTTCGAGGCTCGCTGCTGGCCGCAGGATCCCGACCACATCGGCAACCTCTATTACGTTGGCCCGGTCAAGAAGCTGGGCTTGATGGCGCAGGGTGTGCATCGGATGTCCGACCTCCCCACGGACGCCAAACTGAGTGACACGCAGAGGCGCCAGCTCCGCTCACAGCGCGAAAAGCAGCTCATCGTGGAGCCCGGGCTCGCCGAGGCGCTACGGCCCGCGGTGGAAGCCGAGCGTCTCGGATTCCTGGACTTCGAGACGGTGATGCGAGCGATACCGTCGTGGGATGGCCTGCGTCCGTGGGGTCAGACCGCGGCGCAATTCAGCTATCACGAGCGCGATCGCGCTGGCAACGTGACGCACGCTGACTTCCTTGCAGAGGGGCCCGAGGATCCCAGCGATCCGCCGGATGATCCACGCGAGCTGCTGGCGAGGAAGATGCTCCGGGCGACGGAGCAGGCGTCGCGGGTTGTGATGTATACCTCGTTCGAGAGCACGCGGATCAAGGAGCTGGCCGAGCGGCTTCCGCACCTGCGGGAACCGCTCGAGGCCCTGCGCGCCAAGCTCTGGGACCTGAAGAAACCCATTGAGAACCACGTCTACCATCCTGATTTCCTTGGCAGCTTCTCGCTCAAGGACATCGTTGCGCCGCTGACCGGGCTTTCCTATGACGACCTGGTCATCGTCAATGGGATGGTGGCGAGCGTGGAGATCGCGCGGCTGCTGTTCGTGTCAGGCCGGATACCGAAGCATGAACGGGAGAAGACGCGGGCCGATCTGCTGGAGTACTGCAAGCGGGATACGTACGGGACTGTGGTTCTAGTCGAGAAGCTGAGGGAGTTGAGTGAGAAGTGAGAAGTGAGAAGTGAGAAGTAACGACGGTGCTTTCTGAGAGTCGCCGACCCCGGGCGCGAGCCCGGGGTTCAAGCCTGGGGTTCAAGCAACGCAGGTAGCTAGGGCACACCCGGCGAATGCGCGGGGATGCCTGGAAGTCCTCGGCCTGGCGTGGCGGCCTGGCCGTCGCCGTTGGATCCACCGGTAGCCGTGGACGCCGCGTCCAGACCTGCAACCCCCGCCGATCCACCTATCGCAGTGGCCTCGCCTCCCGATCCCGCCAGGCCGAGTGTCCCTGTCTGGGGCTGGTCATTCCAGTCGTCGAACTGGGGCTGTGCGCCCGGCGCGCCGCCGTTGCCTCCGCGCGCGGTGGCTTCTCCTCCCGGCCAGCGGGCGCCCGGTGAATTGCCGCCGCGCGCTTCCCCATCGCCGCCGGACCCGCCGTCGCCAGAGCGGATGGTCCCCGTGTTGTTGACCTTGCAGTCCACGAACGTGACGACTGCACCCGGACTGCCGTCGCCGGCGACCGCTAGGGCGGTGCCGCCGTTACGGGCGGGAGGTGGCGCGTTGGGATCGCGCCGGGCGATCGCCTGCGCGCCGTCCTTGCGAAGGCCGACGGGGGTCTGTGGTCCCCAGGCCGCGATGACGTTCCCCGCGATCGTGACCTGGCAGGTGCCGCCGTGGCCGTTGAAGGTGATGTCGCCGCCCCGGCTGCCGTCGCCGCCGCGGGCGTAGACGTCGCCCTCGTGGTTCCCCTGCGCCTCGGCCCATCCGCCGCGGGCAGCGGTACCGCCCCGGATTTCCGCGGCGGCGCCGACCGAAATCAGCTCGGTGGCGCAGATGACCACGTCGCCGCCGTAGCCGCTGCAACCGCCGATCGCGACGCTGGAGCCCGCGGGCGGGCCGCCACGGATGCGGCCGGGTCCGGAGAGCGCGCCGCCGCCCGGCCCGGCATCGTGCCCGGCGACGTTTCCCTCGATGGTGACGCTGACGCCGATGATGAGCAGCGAGCCACCATTCCAGCCCGCATGCGCCATCACGATCGGGGCGCCGGCAACAGTGGACGCCTCGGCGGCGCGGGTGCCACCGCCGACCTTGGCGCCGGCCTGGATTTCAACCGGGCCTTCCGAGCAGGCGAGCGTGATCGCGACGCTGTGCCCCGCTGGACCGAAGCCGGCGATTCCGCGGCTGAGGGAGCCCGACACGACCAGCCGGTCCTTTGCCAGCAGCACGAGATCGGACGTGAGCGAGTTCACTCCCGTCACCACGATCTCGTCGGCGTGGTAGGTCCCGCCACTGATGCCGGTGAGGTTGAGCGTGCCCTGCTGCCGCGGAATGCTGACCGAGGGCAACGCGCAGGCGGGGGTCGTCTTGGGCGCGGGCGGTTCGGGCGACCGGATGGGGAGGCCCGTGATGGACATGAGGCGAAAGCCGAGCAGGAACGCGGCGAGTACTGCGACGACGATGACGATCGTCAGGAAGGACAAAGCGTCACATCCTCGAGACGGCGTACACCAGCAGGGCGACGCTCACGCCCGCGAAGCAGGCGAGATAGACGACCGCGATGCCGGCGGTCTTGGCGATCGTCCTGCCCCACGACTCGTTGAACACTCGTCGCAGGGCGATCAGCGCGTAGCCAACCACGTAGACCGCGGCGGAAATGCCGAGTACGGCCTCGAAGGCTACCGACTGGATGATGCTCAGCAGCTCTGCGACTGTCAGCGCCGCGAACCAGCCAGCGTGCAGGTGAACCGCCAGGTAGAGATGTGCGGGATAGTGGGGGAGGGCTCTGCGCCACGCGATCCTGGTGAGCAGGGCAAAGAGCGGCAGCAGGATGAACATCGCCTTCGGGAACGCGGACGAAATGGTCTGACTCAGCTTCGCATCGTCCTCGGTGGCGCGCACCAGCCGCTCCACGCCGATGAGCTGAGCCACTCGGCTCTTCTCGAGGTCCTGGCGTGCCTGGGGTGTGAGCGTGGTGGAGCCGGTGGAATCGGTGATGCCGATGCGCGCGATAGCCTTCTGCTTCCGGTGGGTGAGGCTGTCCACCAGGGGACCCGAGAGGAAATACGCCAGGCTGGCGAACAGGTAGATCCGCAGCGGCGGAATCCAGCGTGCGCGCCGGCCGGCGAGAAAGTCCTTCGTGAGCAGGCCCGGCTTCGTGAACAAGGCGACCACCGTGCGGGGGACCTTGCCGTCGAGGTCGGTCAGCTCCTGGGTGGTGTCCTGGAGAAACGTGCGGAGGGTGGGGTCGGTCTCGGACGCCTTCTGCCCGCATTGGGGACAGAACGGTCCCGTTAGCGGCGTCCCGCAGTTCAGGCACTGACCAGTCACGCGATGTTCTTGTTCGCCCGGACCGCAAAGTCGGTCATTGAAGCCTCCGTGATAGACAACTTCGCCACGCCGGACGGTGGGCGCCAGAATGCAATCAAATGATGCTGCCCGCGCGAAAAGGATGTCGATCCCAGCCCGACGCTCGCCATCGTGCTTCCACTTGTGCGAGAACAGCCACGCGTATCGACGCTTGGGTTCCCGGACGTGGAGGCTCAACCAGGTGTGTGCCCCCCATCCTGTGAGGCGTTGTGTAGCAACTCAACGCACACACGGGGCCTGCCACGGGGGTGAGTGTGTGACTTCTATTGCTACAGAAGTCCTCTACAGCAGTGACCCAGCCGCGGTTTCATTGTAACGGCTGCCGACGATGAACCGCGTTGCGGCCGCGATCCAGGTTCTGACCCTGATAGGCTCTGACGAGGCCTGGGCTGATTCGCTGTTCATTGCGGGTTTCAGCGGCCTGGATGCAGCCGTCATTCGGCGGTTGATTGGCCGGCTTGCCGGGGCAGGGCTCGTGGTCGTGCGGCGTGGGAACAACGGTGGCGCCCGTTTGAAGAAGCCCCCTGCCGTCATCACGCTGGCGGAGGTCTTCGATGCTGTCGACGGAGAGGAGTTAATAGGGCTGCGGAGAAGCGATTTGCAAAGGACGGTCGAGGGGCGGGTGATCGCGCCGCTGTTCGCGGAGGCGGCGGAGGAAGCAGTGTCTGCTTATCGCTTGCGGTTGGCGGCCACCACATTGGAGGATGTGATCACCATCTGCACCGAGGCACGGCGTCAGCTCTTCACCGCTAACCGTTTGCGCGCGCCATGACCAAGCAGCTCACCGACCGCCGGGACTCGGCGCATCAATGGCCCATGCGCCGTCGTTGGTGGTCGCAGGTTGGCTGACATGCTGGATCAGGAGAGCGGCCTGCCCGTTGCCACCAACCCCGCCGATCGCCTCGGACGAACCCGATGCGCCGCCCATGTTGCCGGGCGCGGCATTCCCGCCATCCCCGCCCACGGCGATCGCGTCACCACCCCATCCGTAGTCGCCCTGGGTGCCTTTCTGCAACTGGCCGGCGAGGTCCACCCACTCTGGCTGGGCCCCAGCCGGCGCCCCCGCGCCGCCGGTGGCGGAGGCATTGCCGCCCGTGTGACCGCCAGCGGGCACGGACCAACCCTCGCCGCCGTATCCGTGTCCCTGACCGCCCTTCCCGCCATCCCCCGACTTCACGACCCCGCCCCGGTTGTCCACGTGGCAATTCCCGAACACGACGTCGCCGCCGATCGCTCCCGCCCCACCGATGCCCTCGGCATTGCCACCGCTGCCCCGGAGATTGGGCTGAGCGAGCGCGGGCGTCGCAAAGCCGCGGTAGTCACCCCGTCCGCTGCCGTTCCCGGCGCGCACGGTTGCTCCAGCCTCGATCAGGACGAGACACCCCGCGGCGGTGCGAGACTCGAAGTAGACGCTGCCCGAATCGCTGGAATCACCGGCCCGGGCATACGACTCGCCAAAGTGCGACGGGTGCGCTGTCGCCGCGCCGCCGTTGCCGCCATCCCCGCCCCGGATCAAGGAATACTCGCGGAGCTTGATGCTCTCTACCGCGCACAGCAGCACGTGGCCCGCGTAGCCGCCACATCCGGCGACCGCGACGGCTGACTCCGGCCCCGCCGACGCCCTTGCCTCGCCCCCCTGACCCCCATTGGCGCCATAGATCTCGCCTTCATGAATGATGTTGACGCCCAGGATGAGGACATGGCCGCCATTGGTGCCCGCGTCCGACTGGGCGGTCCCCACGGTCTGTGCGTCGGCACCGGGCGCGCCATCTCCGCCGACGATCATGGCTCCGGCCGCGATCAGGACATCGCCGCCCCGGCAGACGAGCGTAACGCTGGGCGAGGGGTCGCCCACTTTCCGGGGGTGCCGCGTCTGGATGGAGCCGTTGATCGTGAGCGACTTTTCCGCCACCACGACCAGGTCCTCCGTGAGCTCGTTGTTGCCATCGATCACGATGGTGTCTGCGTAATGCTGCCTGCCCGTGACTCCCTGGAGTGTCAGTGGCGACGGCTGGAGCGCGACCGTGATCGCCGGCTCGCCGCACATGGGAACGGTTGGACCTGGCGGCTTGCGAACGCTTGGGCGGGAATAGCCGGTACTCGTGGAGACCGACGGCAACAGCCGAAGGCGCCAAAGCGCGAACGCCACACCGCCCAGCGCAACGGCCAACGCGAAGAGTGGTCTCATGGTGACATACGTTGGTGGGAAGGCGCCGCCCCCACCAGTCCGCGATCTACCTCACCCCTGTCCCCGCTCCCTTCCGGGAGCGGGGGACCGGAAACGAGACTGATGGTTCTGCGGCTGCTTCCTGAGCTTCGGTAGCTCGGGGTGACGCCGCAGTCCTCAACGTTGGGTTGACAGGGGAGTGGGCGTGTGGCGCGGGCACGACGAAAATGTTCCGCTGGTGGGGTATCGCTACCTGTTCTCAACCAGGTGAACTGATGACCATCCGAACTATGCTATCCGTCACGGGAGTCGCCGCACTGCTGGCCGGCGCCCCGCTTGCAGCACAGATACCAGCCGTTCCACCCGTGGCTCGCGATATTGGCGTCATGGAGAATGACTCGACCCGCGACCGGGGCCCTTCGGTGATTTTCTGCGATTCCGCTCGTGTCCTCACGGCCCCGGCAGACACGACAATCACCCGGGCCAATCGCGCGCCGGTCCCGCAGTGCGCCAACGGCATGCCGGACTCCGTGGCGGGCGCCGTCAGTGGTTCGTCACCTCGCGTGACACGGCCGAAGAATTTGCCTGACAGCGGACCGCCGGCGCCGGTGGTGCCGCGGGACTGAGGGTAAGTGGTAAGTGGGTAAGTAGGTGAGTGGTGAGTGACAAGCAGTTACTACTCACCACTCACCCCTCACCTATTCCAGCCCTGCATCTCCAGGGCCTGCATCAGCCCGGGGCTCTGCAGCGAGATCGGTGGCCAGAACTCCTCCACGAACGATCGCTCCCACCAGCGGCCGGTCTCGCGCTTTTCCACGGCCGTCGTGAACCGATACTCGTAGAGCCGGGCACGGATCCACCGGGGTGGTGCAGTGGGGAAGGGATTCGGCCCCATGAGCCCGAGCGTGGCGCGGTCGCCTTGCAGCAACCGGGCGACCAGCGGCAGCATCCACGGGTCCGCATAGTACTTGTTGATGCCCGCGAACCACATGAGCCAGTCGAGGCGCAGGTGATACGGCGCAACGATCGGCGGTCGCCTGGCCGGGTCGCCGGGCTTGGCCTTGAACGCGTATTCCTTCCACGCGCTCGCCTGGGTGACCACCGAATCGTCGGTGCCTTCCATGATGACCTCCGTCCGCCTTCGGCCCACGCTGCCAAACGCGCCGTACGTGTTCACCAGGTGGAAGGGCTCGAAGCTGGCGTTCATCACTTGGCTGGGCGAGAACATGTTGCGGACGGGATACACGCTGAGCACGACCACTGCGAGCGTGAGCAGGCCGAGCATTACGGTGTGGGGCATGGTGAGCGGCGAGAGATCCGGCGCGTGAAGCGGAATGATGCGCGAGAGCAGGCGGTCGTCGAAGCAGCTGATGGCCAGGACAATCGTGAGCCAGTTGAGCCACGAAAGATTCCCGCTCAGGATGATGGATCCCTGGAACGCGATGGTGATGATGCCGGCGGCGTAGCGGATGGGGCTCCACGGCACGAAGTACCCGAACGGCACCACCAGCTCCGCGACGTGATTGAACATCACGCCCGCCTTGTGTAGCCAGACCGGCATGCGGTGGAGAAACCAGCTGAGGGGATTCGGGATCGGCTGCGTCTGGTAGTGAAAGACCAGGCAGGTGAGGTCGCGCCAGCAGGCGTCGCCGCGGATCTTGATGAGCCCCGCGCCGAACATGAGCCGGAACAGCACCCATCGCAGCATCCATATGACGATGACGGGCGGCGCCACGTCGCGGGCGCCGAGGAAGATCGCGAGGAACCCGACCTCCAGCAGCAGCGATTCCCACCCGAAGCTGTACCACGTCTGCCCGACGTTCACGAACGACAGGTACAACACCCACAGGGACGCCCAGACCGCCGCGCTCACCGGCGTGCCGAAATGCTCCGACCACCCGCCCAGCGCAAAGAGCGCGAGCAACAGGCCCATCCACGCGAGGATGGTCGCGAATCCATCTGAATAGTGGATCTGGAAGAGGCTCGGCGACTGCCAGAAGCTCACTCGGCTCAGGAAGAAGGGAACCGGCGTGAGGCCGCGGGTGCCCAGCAACGGGCGGAACTGGTTGACCGCGGTGGCGAAGCCCACGACATAGATGACCGCCAGCGCCCGCTGGAAGAGCCAGCGCGTGAGCCAGTACTCGTTCGGATTGCCGAGGGAGATCATCGCTGAGGTGCGAGGGATCCCAAGGCCTGCGTGGCGGCGTTGTACCCGCACATTCCGTGAACACCGCCGCCCGGCGGGGTCGAAGCCGAGCAGATGTATCCCTCGCACCTCGCACCTCGCACCTCGAGCCTCCCCAGATTGTACGGCGAAAATATCTTCGGCCTCGCAATCACCTGCCAGAGATCGTTCGCCCCGCCCACCACGTCCCCACCGACATCGTTCGGGTTGTAAGCCTCGAATTGCGCGGGCGATATGGTGTGCCGCGCGAGGATCAGGTGACGGAAGCCGGGCGCGTAGCGCTCCACCTGTCTCTCGATGGCGTCCGTCATATCCACGGTCGAGCCGTTCGGGACGTGACAGTACGCCCACGCCGTGTGCTTTCCCTCCGGCGCCCGCTCGCGGTCAAAGAGACTCGGCTGGGCCAGCAGGACGAACGGCGCGGCGCCCGGCTCGAGGCGCGCCGACGCCGCGATCTCATCAATGGTCCCGCCGAGATGGACAGTGCCCGCCCGCGCACAATCTGCCGCCTTCCACGGAATCGGCCCCGAGAGAGCCCAATCGACTTTGAACGCAGCAGGGCCATGTCGAAATCGACTCAGGTTGTCGCCGACCCCGGGCGCAAGCCCGGGGTTCCCGGGGTCGGCGGCAATCCGCAGGATTTCTTTCGGAGCGAGATCAAAGAAAACCGCACGGGTGTCGGGAATGTCCTGCAGAGAGTTCACCGGTGCATCAATGCGGACTTCTCCACCCAGCGTGCGAAGGTATGCGGCGAGGGCATTGGCTATTGCCTGGGACCCGCCGCGCGCGATCGGCCAGCCATACGCGTGGGCCATCATGCCGAGCATCAGGCCGAACGATGCGGATGCAGGGGACTCGAGGCGGGTGACGGAGTGCGCCGCAATGCCCGCAAAGAGCGACTGGGCCGGCAGCGCCTTGAACGTTCCCTGCGCGAGTGACGTGGCGGACCTGATGAACCGCGGGCCGTAGCGCGCCATCAGTAACGGCCGGCGCGGCGGCCACAGCGGCGCGAGAAACGCGTCGAGCAGGTCGTCCGCGCGCTCGGCCATCGGCGCAAAGAGGTCGCGCCAGGCCTGTCCGTCGACGCCGAGGGCGCCCGCGGTCTTGTCCACCGAGCGCTCCAGTATGACGGCGGTGCCATCATCCAGGGGGTGGGCGAGGGGAGCGCCGGGATGAATCCATTCGAGCCCGTGCTGATGAAGGGGCAGCGATCGAAAGAACGGAGAGGAGACGGCGGATGGATGGACCGCGGAGCAGACATCGTGGACAAAACCGGGGAGCGTCAGGTCGAGCGTCCGCGTCCCGCCGCCCACGGTCGCCTTTGCCTCGAGCACGAGCACGGACTGACCCGCCCGCGCCAGCGTGACCGCCGCCGCGAGACCGTTCGGTCCCGACCCGACTACCACCGCGTCGTACGCGTCCACGTTAGCGGTACCCCGCCGCCTGGATTTCCTGCCCCGGCGCGGTCAACCGCACCCAGTCTCCCGGCGCATGTCCATGTTGCCCGAGCGCGACGGGCAGTTCCCCCGTACCTGGCCACGCGCCATCCCGCACGACCACCCATCCCGGCCCGGCCCGCAGCGAATCAAACGACTGGATCACCGTGACATGCCGCGCTCCCGCGTACCTGCCGAGGTAGTACTGGAGCGGAATCGCGGTGAAGCCCTCGAAGGCGTACACGCGTGCGCCTTCCTCGGAACCCTGCTGGATTCGTTCGGCGAGGGCGCTCCACTGGAGCTTCGCGCCACCCGCGCCCATCACCAGCATCAGCTCGACCGCCATGACCCCGGCGACAATCAACGTGGAGCCTCGCCAGCCCGGCGGATTCTTCCCGATCCGTGACAATTCATTCGATGCGAGGACCATCATGCAGAGCACGGCGCCCGCGGACCCGATGAAGTTCCGGTCCACCCAGATGGATCGGGGCGTCAGCCAACTCGCTGCAAACGCGCTCACCAGCGGGACCACCATGAATGCCAGCAGGGCGACGACCCTCGGCTCACGACGCGATCTCACAAGGAGAAGAAGGATCGCGAGGACCACGAGACCGCCCACTCGCTGGCTGGCCCAGGGGTCAGTTCCTCCAAGCGCCGCGCCAAGAGCTTCTACGACCGAGAGCCCACCCGGCCTTTCAACCCAGGAAATAGTCGACCCGAAGTCTCCGCTCGCCTGGCCCGCCGCCCGCACCGCCAGTGCCCAGGGCAGAAACAGCAGTCCCGTCACCGTACCACTGGCCAGCGCCCGCAACACCAAGTCCCGTCGCACCAGCAGCACCACGACACCCTCGGCCAGGACCGTGAACCAGCCGAAGTAGTGGGTGTAGACGAGCGCTGTATTGACGACGGTGAGCCATAGAAGAACGGTGTCCGGTGCCCGGTGTCCGGTGTCCGAGTCCGTCGTTGGTTTCAACACCAGTCTCAGTGTCAGGACCAGTGCGATCGTGGATAGCAGGAAAAGAAGGGAGTAGGCGCGGAGCTCGACACTATAGAACACCAGTTGCGGAGAGACCGCCGCGATGGCCAGCACCGCAAGCGTCGCCAGTCGGCTCATTGCGAGTATGCGCGTCAGCGCCAGCAGCGCTCCCGCCCCCGCGAGGCCAAAGAGCAATGGGAGCACCCGCAGAGGCACGGCGGAGACTGGCGCCACGAGCGTCCAGGCTTTGACCAGCAGATAGAAGAGCGGGGGATTGGTCTGGTCGGCGGCCGAGCGGGCAAGGGTGTCCCCCCAGCTGCCGAGCCCCACACCCACGCTGAACAGCTCGTCGAACCAGAGGTCGTACCGGTCCAGCGACGCGACGCGCGCGACCACGAAGACCGCGAGCACCAGGAGCAGGAGCCGATTGTATCGGGCGGTTTCGGTCTCGTCGGTCATTGCTGCCGGCCGGCCCGTTTCCGGCGGTTGCGGAGGATCCCCCGTATCAGCGGCCCGACGAGGACGCCCACGACACCAGCGATGAATGCGAGCAGGAGCAGCGAAATGGCCATCGTGGGCATTAATGTACGGTGAGGGCCACGCACGGTACGGAGGGTGGGGTGGGGAAACGACGGATACCGGTCAAGGACGGCGGCGAGCCGACGGACGTGCTCCAGGGAAAACCGGTCGAGGCGGAGCTGGACCTGCACACGCTCGATGGCATGACCGCGGAACAGACGCTGTCGATCTTTCTCGAACGGGTGGTGCACACCAACCCGGGCCGAGTGGTGCGCGTCATCACCGGGCGCGGCAACCGGTCCGCCGGCATGCCGATCCTCCAGCCTCTCGTGCGGCGGCTGTTGGCTGCCGAAGTCGGCAATCGGGTGAACCGCTTCGTGCCCGATGCCGGGGGTGGGGCGTTCCTGATCGAAATCACCTCATCCCCCGGCCCCTGACCCCGGGCTTGCGCCCGGGGTCGGCGGCTCCAAATTCCCTCCCGCCAGCCTCGCAAACCGGGGCACTCTGAAAACTTTCGCAATCGCAGTAGCGCTGATCCTTGTGTCCGCAGGATCAGCATCCGCGCAGGGATTCACCGTCACCGGCGTCGTGGTTGATTCGACGGCCAACCAGCCCGTACCGGGTGTCCAGGTACGCGAGCCGGGCGGCCGCCGGGTCGATACCGACCAGGCCGGCCGGTTCCGCCTATTTGTCCCCGACCGCAGCAATGCGATGATCACCTTTCGCCGGCTCGGTTACTCCCCACGCGAGAAGGCGGCCGCGGCTGCGCCCGGCGCCGACCTGGTGGATCTGGGCACCGTGCTGATGCCACAGATCGCCGTGGATCTCGATCCCATCCGCGTCGAACGCGAGCAGCGCAAGGTGGATATCGCCGGGACCGTCGTGGATTCCTCTACCGGGCTGCCACTCGAAGGCGTGCGCGTCTGGTTGCCCAGTGGCCAGACGGGGTACTCGGATAAGCGAGGCGCGTTCCGGTTGAAGGGAGTGCAAGGCGCAGCGGCGCTCGTGCTCGGCAGACGGATCGGCTACATGCCGCGGGCGAAACGGGTCGTGCTGACCAGGGACTCCACGACCGTGGTGGTGGACACGCTGTCGCTCGTGGCCATCATCATCCGCCTGGACTCGATCAAGATCGAAGCCGCGCTCCTGGAATCGCACGCGATGTACCGGGACTTCTACCGGCGAAAGTCACAGCGACGAGGCATGTACCTGACGGCCGACCAGATCTGGAAGAAGAATCCGAGTGTCGCGAGCGATGTGTTCTGGGGCCTCCTGGGTACCAACAAGCGCTGCGCGATGGGGCCCCCTCCGCGCGGGGTGAACGACAACAACTGGCAGGGTTGCTGGATACTGCTCAACGGTTGCCGCGCCAATTTCCTGATCAACGGCTCGACCCCTCTTTCCGGCCTCCTGCTCGATGAAGTGCCGCCGCAGAGCATCGTGGGAGTCGAGATCTATCGGAGCTACAGCGACAACCCGTCGGAGCTCACCTACAATCCGGGGTTCAACCCGCGCTGCGGCACCATCGTCGTCTGGACATCGAACAGGGACATCCTCACCTGGGCGGCATACCGGGAAGAGCCGTAGCTTGGCGACCTTCTTCCATCCATATGCATCTGCATTACGTTCGAGTCTTGCTTCCCTCTCCGAGGATTCCATGCTGACCATCCTGGCTCTCACGATGCTGACCGTTCACGTCGGCCCCACGCCGCCGATCTTCCGTCCGGTACTCAGGACCGGGTTCGGCGCATCGCTCGCCGTCGGTGATGGCGAAGTGTTCGTGGGCGAGCCCGCGAACAGCTTCCGGCCCGGCATGGTCTTCGTCTACCGGAAAGTCGGCACCACGTGGCAGCAGACGGCCATGCTGACCGCTCCCGATTCGATGGCAGGCGATCACTTCGGCACCGGCATCGCGGTATCGGGCTCTGATCTCTTCGTGAGCTCGCCGAGAGGCGCGGGATTCGTCTACGCCTATCGCAAGGACGCGAGCGGGAAGTGGCAGAGCACCGGCTCGATGACGGCCGCTGATGCCACTGAAGGTGAAGGGTTCGGTTCCGCGATAGCGGTTTCGGGAGACTGGCTCCTCGTCGGCGCGCCGATGCAGACGGTTACGGTGGGCGGCACCGGCCTCCGTAGCGGGAGCGTCTACGCGTATCGCCGCGGCGCCAACGGCCAGTGGTCGCTCGCGGGCAAACTGCCCGTCACCGGTGCCAAGGCCGGCGATGCCTTTGGATTCACGGTGGCGGTCGATGGCAATCGCGCGCTGGTCGGCGCCCCCACGCGCGATCAATGGACCGGAACGGTCTTCGCGTACCAGGTCGATGCGAACGGCGCCT
>CAMDCH010000034.1:0-15658 GCA_945889655.1 bacterium HR33 | reverse complement strand
GAGAAGTGAGAAGGAAAAAGGGCGCTGTCATGGAGAACCGATCTCTCCGTCAGCGCCCTTCTCACTTCTCACTTCTCACTTCTCACTTCTCACTTCTCACGTCTCACGTCTCACGTCTCACTTCAAGAAATCAGCACCACCACCGGCTGCTCCAGCTTGAACTCCACCGCCGTCCCCTGCGGCACGACGACTTCCTGCTTCCCGGTCTGGTTGTTGTAGACTGCACCGCCCGCGCCACCCAGCACCGCACCCACCACGGCGCCCTTCCCCGAGCCGGTGATCAGCCCACCCAGCACCGCCCCTGCCCCGGCACCGATCGCGATGTTGCCCTTGTCATCGAAGGGACCGCGGTCGCGGGCCTGGGTGTTGGCCGAGTTCACCGACGACGCCACCTGGTAGGTCTTGCCGTTGCTTTCAAAGCCGCGCACGTCGAACCCGATGGCGCCCGACTCGCGGTTATCCATCGGCGGCTGGATGCTCACGACGCGAAGCTGCACCGTCGTGCCCGCTGGAAACAGCACTTCATTGTTGACGTCCCTGATTTCGTTCGTCAGCGTCGCCGGCACCATGTCACCCACCTTCACGCTGGCCGAGCGTACCTCCTTCTGCGTGGTGACTTCGATTTTCGTCCCTGATTTGAGTGAGCCGGCCACCTGTGCCACCGGGCGGTCGCTGTGCGAGATGATCGTGTCGCCCTGCGGCGTGACGGCCACGGTCCGTGCCTGCTGTCCCGAGCTGCATGCCGCCGCGAGCGCGATCGCTGCACACGGCAGAATTCCCTTGCGCATTGTCTTCCCCCAGTTGAGTGTCGTGACTCCTGGGAAAACCCGCCGCATACTGTGTGCCCATGCGATGATGGACGCCTGCAACACCCGCCTACCCGCCTACCCGCCCGCCCGCCTACCTTTCTGGCCATGACGCCCTGGGTCCGCAATCTCCTCTTCACCAACGTCGCCGTCTTCTTTCTCACCATGAACCAGCCGGGACTCTTGAACCGGCTGGCGTTCCGTGGTGGGCTGATGCTCCAGGAACCCTGGACCATCCTCACCTACCAGTTCGCCCACGCGGGCATGGGCCACATCTTCTTCAACATGCTGAGCCTCTGGATCTTCGGTTCACGTCTCGAGGCGCGCCTCGGCGGCCCCCGGTTCGTAGGGCTCTATCTCTTCTCCGGCTTCGTGGCCGCCATCGTCTCATTCATCGCGACCCCGTTCGCCCCGATCGTGGGCGCGTCGGGCGCCATCTTCGGCATCATGCTGGGGTACGCGCGTTACTGGCCGAAGGACACGTTCCTGGTCTGGGGCATCGTGCCAGTGCAGGCGCGCTGGATGGTGCTGATCATGACGGGGATGGAGCTGTTCATGGGGGGCGCCGGCATCCAGTCCGGTGTCGCGCACTTCGCGCACCTCGGCGGCTTCGTGGGCGCGTTCATCTACATATGGATCATCGAGCGGACATCACCGGCCGCGCGGTTCAAGGCCATGGCTTCCGGCCCCCGCCCTGCCGCCACGACCGTGAATGTCGACCGCTGGAAAACCATCCGCACCGACACGATGCACCCCGTGAACCGGCAGGAAGTGGAGCGGCTGCTGGAAAAACTGTCGGGGCCCGGCGTGACGAGCCTGACCCCCGACGAGCGAGCGTTCCTGGACCGGATGAGCGCCTAGGGCGTTCCCTGGAAGGCCCGCTGTAGGTCCAGACATCCTCATAGTCGACGTCGCGCACCCCCCCTCACCCCGGGGGGTGAGGGTCGGGGAGGGGTGGTATGCGCATATGTGCTTGCTTATGCGCATACGATCTCTAGTTTCCGTGTATGCCCCGCCTCAACGTCTATCTCTCCGACGAAACCTTCAAGCTCGCCGAGCGGTGGCGCGGGAAGATCAACCTCTCGGAGATCTGCGCCCGTGCACTGGCCGAGGAGCTCGAGGCGCGGGAGGCAGGGCGCACGGCGAAGGGACTCCGGCAGGCACTCCGCCGGCCGAGCGACATCGAACGTGAGTTCATCGACGCTTTCGCACTGGCCGACGCGGTCATTGCACCGGTGGTGGAGCATGAGCCCGTGCGCGACACGCTCGGCCGGGCAGCGGCGCAGTACCTCCAGCGGTACCTGGGTGACGGCGGGCAACTGGCGATCGCCGGTGGCCGGCAGATGTGGAGCATGGTGCAGTCGGTCGAGCCCCGCCCGCTGCGAGTGGCCATCGCGGCACTGGGCTTCCGCCCACATGACCCGCGCGTGCTCCACGCGCATGCCAACACGCTGGCCACGATGCTCTGGCTCCTGTTTAGCCCGCGCGCCGATGCGCACCTGATAGGGGACACCGAGTCGGTATTCGCGCTGGACCCCGTCGAGCGCGCCGAGCCGCGCTACTTCGTGATTGGGTCGTGCGCGCCGTATGACAAGAACGGACCGTTCGCCAAACTGCTGGACGGCTTCGACCGCCGCCATCTCCAGGACGCCGGTGTATTCGGCGACTTCGCCTACCAGTTCTTCGACAGCATCGGCCGGCCCGTCCAGCTCCATGAGCGCCTCAACGCGCGACTCCTGGATCGCGAGAAGCACCTCGCCCTGGTCCGCCGCACCGACGCCCGGGTGATCGCGGTCGCTGGCGGCGCCGACAAGATCCAGGTCCTCCATCGCACCATCGACAACGGGCTCTGCAACACCGTCATCACCGACGAGGTCGCCGCCCGCAAACTCCTCAAGATGAGCAAGAGATGACGATCGCGATCATCGACCTCGGTGGGCAGTACTGCCACCTGATCTCCCGCCGCATCCGCGAGCTGGGCGTCCCCGCGACGATCTACGGCCACGACGTCAGCGCCACCGAGCTCAAAGACTTCTCCGGGATCATCCTGTCGGGCGGCCCGAACAGCGTCTACGATCCCGGCAGCCCCACCCTCGAGCCAGAAATCATCCTGAAGTCTGCCGTGCCGGTGCTGGGGATCTGCTACGGCCACCAGCTCCTCGCGCAAACGCTCGGTGGCAAAGTCGAAAAGAGTGAAGGCGAGTATGGCCCAAGCCAGCTCAATCTCACCACCGACAGCGCCTTCTTCCGGGATACCCTCAAGTCCCAGACCGTCTGGATGAGTCACTCGGATTCAGTGAAGACGCTGCCGGCTGGCGCCACGGTACTGGCCAAGACCGACCGCTGCGACGTGGCGGCCTTTGCCATCCCCCAACGCAAGGCGTACGGGGTCCAGTTCCACCCCGAAGTCGTTCACTCCGAGTGCGGCCAGACCATCCTCCGCAATTTCATCCGCGACGTCTGCGGCCTCCCGGGAGAGAACCCCACCGAGGATGCACTCGAACGACTCGAGAAGAAGATTCGCACACAGGCTGCCGATCGCGCGGTGTTCTTCCTGGTCAGCGGCGGCGTCGACTCCATGGTCGCCTTCGCACTCTGTGCCCGCGCACTCGGCCGCGACCGCGTCCTCGGCCTCTACGTAGACACCGGTCTCATGCGAAAGAACGAAACCAACGAATTGAAGGAGAACCTCGCGGGCTTGGGCCTCGCCGACCGCGTGCAGGTCTACAACGCCTCCGACCGCTTCCTCGCCGGCCTCGCCGGTGTCACCGAACCTGAGGAGAAACGCCACATCATCGGCCGGCTGTTCATCGAGATCCAATCCGAAGAGATGAACAAGATCGGCACCCACTCCGGCGACTGGCTCCTCGGCCAGGGCACCATCTATCCCGACACCATCGAATCCGGCGGCAAGCACGGCCGCGCCGCGGTCATCAAGACCCACCACAACCGCTGCAAGGAAGTGGTCGAGTTGATCGAGAAAGGCCTCGTCGTCGAACCGCTCGCCGAGTTCTACAAGGACGAGGTGCGGGCCATCGGTCTCCAGCTCGGCCTCAGCCCCAAGGTCATCCAGCGCTGGCCGTTTCCGGGGCCGGGGCTGGCGGTGCGGTGCTTGTGCGTGCCGGGCCCGCCCACTCCCCTGTCCCCTCTCCCTGACGGGAGAGGGGGACGAGACGCAAGTGAAAGCGCTGCGGGCCCGTTGGAAGTGTCGGGGTATGAAGCAGTTCATGTTCCGCTCAAGAGCGTGGGCGTGCAGGGGGATGGTCGTACGTACCGGCATGTGGCTGCGCTGCGTGGACCGCTGGACTATGACCGGCTACAGGCCATCAGCTCCCAGCTCTGCAACGTGGGGACGACGTTCAATCGCGTGATCATCTACATCGCGGGAAAAGCCAAGGCCCTCGCGGACGGCCAGGTGCGGCCGGCCACGATCACCAAGCCACGGCTGGAAACCCTGCGTGACGCCGACTGGATTGCGCGGAAGGTGATGGAGGCGGAAGGGATCACCGACTCGGTCTGGCAGTTCCCCGTGGCGATTCTACCCTTTTTCTACGGAAACGGAGAGACAGTCGTTCTGCGGCCGGTGAATTCCACCGATGGCATGACCGCAAAGTTCGGCCGTCTCCCCGCTTCTGCCCTGCAACAGATCGCTGACCGCATCGCCCAGCTGCCGGGGGTCGGCGCCGTCTTCCTCGACGTAACCGACAAACCGCCAGCGACTATCGAGTGGGAGTAGTTAGCTAACCAGCACCTGTAGCGGTTCGGTGATCGTGAACTCGATCTTCGTCCCGGAACTGATAAACACTTCGTTTCCGTTCGTCTGGTGTGCCACCACTGCACCACCAACGGCGCCGAGTATGCCACCCGCGAGCGCTCCCTTGAGGTTGCCGGTCGCCAGGCCGCCGATCACCGCGCCCGCCGCCGCGCCAATGCCCATCTTCTTCTTGTCGCTGGTCCAGCCGGGCTTCTTGGTCTCGTTGGTCACGGGGCCAACCGGAGCGTTCAGCTTCATCGTTTGACCATTCGAGGTGACTTCAGCCACCTGGAGGGCCAGGACGCCGTCCTTGTTCTTCGAGTCCGTCGACTTGATGTCGATCACCTTCAGCCTGGCCTGGGAGCCGGCCACGAAGATCACGTTGCCGTTGTCGTCCTTCACATCGTTCGTGATGGTAGCCGAAATCATGTCGCCGATCTTGTTCTTCGACGACGTCACCTTCTCGGTGGTGGTCGCTTCGACCTTGGTGTTCTTGCCGATCGTGCGCGTCCTATCGTTCACTGACGGACCTTGGGCCACGGCCGATGCCGCGACGCCGAGCGTCAGGAGCCCTGCCAGAATTGCCTTCTTCATCGTTGCCTCCGCTGAGTGTGGATTGCCGGCTACAGCCCCATCACCCTGCGCATTTCATGCCAGTCTCTTCGCGAGCGCCAGACTGTCGCGCCGGAGCGACGGGCTCCGCGTTTCCGGAGCCACGCCACGACCTGGGCGCTGGTCACGCCGCGTCGTACGCGGCCTGGAGATCCTTGACGATGATCTTCTTCATCTTGAGCATCGCGTTCATCGTCGCCTGCGCCTTCTTCGGATTCTTGTCACCCATCATCTTCATCAGCGCGGTCGGGATGATCTGCCACGACACGCCGTACTTGTCCTCGAGCCAGCCACACATGCTCTCCTTCCCGCCGCCGGATGTAAATGCGTTCCAGAGCCGGTCAACCTCCTGCTGGTCCTTGCAGCTCACGAAGAGCGAGATCGCGGGCGTGTGCTTGAACTGGGGACCGCCGTTCAGGGCCATGTACTCCAGCCCCTCGAGCTCGAACGTCAGGCCCATGGGCTTGTCACCGGGGCCCGGCATGGTCTCGATGATCTTTCCGTTGCCGAGCGTGGCGATATAGAACTTCACGGCCTCTTCGGCGTTGCCGTCGTACCAGAGAAACGTTCTGATCTTCTGCATCGTCATTCCCCTTTCAGCAGCGTTTCGAGCATGTCATATCCGGCGCCGACTCCCATCTCCATCGGCGACTTGAGCACCATGTCCCGTGTTTCCTTCGAGTTGTATTCCACGTGCATCGTCACGGTCGTCTGCCCTTCGTGCTCCACGAACGTGGTAGTGCTCAGCTCCTCGCCCGGGTACCACGATTCCTCGAACTTTCCCGTCGCCTTCATCCGCTCGGGAGCCACGAACTCCTGGCAGACGCCGCCAAGCCCCATTCGCGAGCCGTCGGGCCCCTGCCAGACGTAGCGGTACTTCTGCCCCGGCTTGGTGGCGACCTCGCAGACGACCAGCTCGAACCCGCCGATGGCCCCGAACCAGCGCTTCAGCAACTCGGGCTTCGTGAACGCGTCGAATACCAGACGCCGAGGCGCGTTGAACGTGCGGGTCATTACGATCACGCGATCGGAAGGCGTCGTGAGCTTCAGTGTGTGCTTCATTCTTTCCCTTTCAGTTCATCGAGCAGCGAATCCAGCTTGTCGAAGTTGCCTTCCCAGTACTCGCGGTAGTTCTCGAGCCAGTCATTCGCCTCTGCCAGGCGCTGCGCCTCCAGGTGGCGCGGGCGGCGCTGCGCATCGCGCGTTCGGGAGATGAGCCCGGCGTTCTCGAGCACCTTGAGGTGCTTGGAAATGGCCGGCTGGGTCATGTCGAACGGCTCGGCCAGCTCCGCCACCGACGCATCGCCCTTGGCGAGTCGCGCGAGGATGGCCCGTCGAGTCGGATCGGCCAGGGCCGCGAACGTGGCGTCGAGTTTTTCGGATGCGATCATAAATAACCCGTTGGTTGCATAACCTGTGAGTAATATATAGCTCCCCGGTTATCTGTCTAGTGGCTCATCAACCAATTCCTAGCGTTTTTGTCGGTGGCGGTGTACAGTTGAGCATGAAAATCAATTGCGATTGATTCTCAACTATCTGAAACAATACCCATCGCCATGGCCACCAACATCTTAGCTGCGCGTATCCGGTCGGTTTTCTTCTGGATTCACCTCTCCGTGGGGGTGACCGCCGGGACCATCGTGCTCATCATGTCGCTCACCGGCGTCCTGCTCGGCTACGAGCGGCAACTGATCGCATGGCTCGATGGAGCGCCGACGGTGGTGGCGCCCGAAGGTGCGGAGCGGCTTCCGCTCGATACGCTCCTCGCCCGTGCCGGTCTCGATCGGCGCGACATCGCTAGCGTCGTGATGAAAACGAATCCTTCCGCTCCAGTCATGGTTCGCCTCCGGCAGGCGGGGCAGTCACCTGCCGCGCTCGATCCCTTCACCGGCACTCGGCTCACCACGCCACAGAACGGCAAGACCCAGGCGTTCATGTCCTGGCTCCGCGGATGGCATCGCTGGCTTGGCGTCACGACCGCGCAGGCGCGTCCCAACGCCCGCGCCATCACCGGTGCCGCCAACCTCGGCTTCCTCTTCCTTTGTCTATCTGGCTTGTATCTCTGGTGGCCCAGGCGGTGGACGCCGGCCGCTGTGCGGTCGACCACGCTCTTCGCGACGGGGCTCAGGGGCAAACCTCGCGACTTCAACTGGCACAACGTCTTTGGTTTCTGGGCGGCAATCCCGCTCGCCATCGTCGTCGCGAGTGCGGTCTTCATGTCGTACCAGTGGCCGGGCAGGTTGCTCGACCGCTACTGGGGAACGCCGGAGGAGGAAGCCGCGGCGCGCCGTCCCATCCCCGCCCCCGCCCCGCCGAGTCCTCCAGCAGCGCCGGCCGCGGCCCCGACGGGACCTTTGACATCATTTCGCCCAGGTGACCTCTCGCTCACGGAGCTCGCCGCGGCGGCCGCGAAGAGCGACCCCGACTGGCAGTCCATGACTATCACCATGCCCACCGCGCGCGACACCACCATCACGTTTGTCCTGGCCGCGGGCAACACCTATCGCCCGGATCTCCGAACCACCGTGCTGCTGGATCCTGCGACCGCCGCCCCGCGCGCCGTGCGCAGCTACGGGTCACTCAGTACCAGCCGCAAGATCCGCGCGTGGTACCGCTTCGGTCACACGGGGGAAGTCTTCGGCCTGTTCGGCCAGACCGTGGCAACGCTGGCGTCACTCGGTGGGGTGATGCTGGTGTGGACCGGCATCTCGCTCGCGCTGCGCCGGTTCGCTGCCTGGCGGCGGAGAAAGGCCGCGTCGCCGGTGCCGCTTCCCGACGCGGCCTAGGCCTCACCCCCGTCCTTACGGGTTCTCTCCGCAGCCGTACATTCTCGGCATGATCAACTTCCGGCTCGAGATCCGGCAGGCGGCGCGGTCGCTGATGCGTGGCCGAGCTTTCACGGGAACGGCCTCTCTCACCCTGGCGCTGGGGTTCGGCGCTGCGATCACAGCGCTCAACCTCAGGAACAAGCTCGCCGACGCCCCCCTGGCCGGCATCCGCGATCAAGACCAGATGATGGTTGTCCGCACCGTGCTCCCCTCGACGGGCCGCAGCTTCATTCCCAACTACGTTGCACGCGAACGCGTCCAGGAGATGCTGGAGCGGCTTGGTTCGGTCGGGCAGATCGCCGGCTACGGTACACGAGAAATCGGCGTGAGTCTCCCGGGACAACGCACCCGGATCCTGAAGTCCCAGTCGGTCTCCCCCAACTATTTCGACGTCCTGGGCGTGGCCCCTCTCCTGGGATCCCTGGCTCCTCCGTCCGAGTTGTCATCCGGCAAGGATGCCGTCGTAATCAGCGAGAACCTGTGGGCGGGGTTGTTCGACCGGCGTCCGGATGCGCTGGGGGCCACGATCCTCATCAACGGCGCACCCACGACCGTGATCGGTGTGGCGGCAGCGGGATTCCGCGGCACCGAGCGCCTTTCGAGCAGTGATTTGTGGTTTCCAGTCCGCCAGTCCTTCTCTCAGCTCATCGTCCGACTCGATTCGGGCACGAGGGTCTGGCAGGCAGCCGGGATGGCCAGGGCAATCCTCGGCGAACGGGTTCCGATATTCGTTGGCCTGGGTGTTTCGGTCGAGAATCGGGCCATTGTCGAACGATTCCTGAGCGTGAGCACGGTGGGAAGCCTGCTGGTGCTCCTGATCGCATGCGCGAACGTTGCCAACCTCCTGCTCTTTCGCGGACTCACGCGGCAATCGGAGACAGCAGTTCATCGCGCCCTCGGCGCATCAGCGCAATCCTTGATCCGGCGCCACGTCACCGAAGCGATGCTGCTGGCGGTCCCTGCCTTGGCCGTCGGCATCCCGGTCGCCTATGCGCTCACTAGCGTGCTCGCGAAGGTTCGGCTCACAAGGTTCTCGGAGCCGTTCGGCGCGATGCCGATGGGATGGTCGCAAGTGGGCCTGGCAATCGTGGGCGCGCTGGTGGTGGCAACGGCAGCCGGCATCCTGCCGGCGATCATCGCGGCACGCACCGAGCCCCTCCAGGGAGTCCAGGGCATGGGACACGGGCGCGCCGGCCAGCGACTCCGCCACATCTTCGCCACGAGCCAGGTGTCGCTGTCGATGAGTCTCGTAGTACTGATGTTCCTTGTGGTCGGAACGCTGGTGCGCCTCCGCTCGATCGACCTGGGATTCAAGCCCGCAGGCGCGATGACGTTGAGGCAGAACCCGGGGGATGCGGGTTACCAGCCCGAGGAAGCGAACGACTATTTCCGCACCCTCATGGCGCGGTTCCGCGAAGCCCCGGAATTCGATGCGGTGGCGATTGGAAAGTACGCGCCGCTGGTGGACGGCCAGACCGTCTATGGGATAGGGACGACCGCCACCAGTGATACGCTTCGGATCCGGGTCAATCACGTCTCGTCAGGATACTTCGACGTCATGGGGCTGAGATTCGTAGCCGGTCGCGGCTTCACGGCGGCAGAGGCGACGCGGGACTCAGCTGCGATGCTTCCTATTGTGATAGGTCAGACTGTCTCCGAAATGCTGTTCGGCAACCGACCTGCGGTGGGGGAAATGGTCTGGATGCGGACTCGACCGCACGTGGTCGTCGGAGTGGTTTCAGATAGTCGCTGGGATCACGTGGAACCTGTAGGTGGATGGGTTGAAGATCCCCGCCTGCTGGTCTATGACCCGTTTGATGAGGCAGGCTGGTGGTACCCCACCGTCTACCCCAGAGCACCACGACCTGGTTGCGCCGGGAATCCCGGCTGCGCCGCCACCATCTTCGTCAGGCCCCGTGTCGCTCCAGAAGCGGCTCGAGCCGCGATTCGCCGCATCGCTGCTGAAGCGGACCCCCGGCTCCCCGCGTACGAGGTCACGAGCCTGCAGGAAATCGTGGACCTCTCGATCATCGACCGGATCGTCCTTGCCCGGATGATGACGCTGCTCTCCCTCTTCGCCACGGGGCTCGCGGCGGTTGGCATCTACGGGATGGTCTCCTACACCGTCGCCAGCCGCCGGCGAGACCTCGGAATCCGGATCGCGCTCGGCGCCCGCTCAGGTACCGTCGCGGCGCACGTCCTGCGAGAGGTTGTGCTCGTTGGTGGTGTGGGAACCGCGGTGGGGTTGGCCGGCGCGGCCGCCCTGAGCCGACTGATCGCGAGCCAGCTATACGGTGTTGCGGCGCTCGATGCTACGACATACCTGCTGGCAGGACTGACACTCGCGGCAGTGACGGTTGCAGCGGCTGGTCCGGCGATTCTCTCGGCAATCCGGGTAGACCCGATCACCGTCTTGCGATCGGACTAGTTCAGCAGACCTCGGAGACAGGCACGCTGAATCCCGGCAGGACGTCCTCGCCATCGAGCACGCCGGTGTGATCCAACAGTGACTCCTCGCCACTCTCGCGATACACCGTCACTCGGCGACGCACGGGATTGACCACCCACCCGAGCCTCACACCCGCCCTGAGCCAGTTGCTCATCTTCTCCAGCACCTCGCCTGGCCGGTCATCCGGCGACGAACCTCGACCACCAGGTCCGGAACGAAATCCGCGTAACCTCGAGGAAGATTGTCGGGAACACGGTCCTTCCGGACAAAGGCGACATCCGGTGCGCGGACGGTATCCGGGTTGGTCTCGAGCTTGAAGCCGGTCTCCGCAGCCAGGACGTAACCCAGCTGGTGGGCAGTGACGAACCGGTGCATGACACTCGCGATGCCCATCGCCACGTGACCATGCTGGAACCCCGCCGGTTCACGCGCGTATAGCACGCCGCGAACCAGCTCGGTACGCTTATCCGGCAGGTTAAGCCGCAGGAGTTCGTCAGCCGTCATCAACGCGGGCACACTTCCAATGTACGCTCGGCCAGTTTCCATAGCCAGTACGATACGAGACAGTGTCAACCGCCCACCGTTCCCCTTTCTTCAGCGCCAGCTCGGTGCGGGAGTCGCGGCCCTGGCCGCTGGCGCGGCGGTTGCGAGGGCGCGACAATTCACGACCCTCTCGACGGGCGCCCATGGGACTGCTACTCGTAGTTCTCGTCGTGGTCATGATCTTCCTGGTCATGACTTACAACGCGCTGACCCGGCTGCGGCTGCTCACCGCCAACGCCTGGGCCGACATCGACGTCCAGCTGAAGCGACGGCATGACCTGGTTCCACAACTCGTCTCCGCGGTGAAGGGACATGCCGGATACGAGAAGGGGACGCTGGAGGAGCTGGTCCAGGCCCGCAGCCGCGCCGTGAGCGCGACCGGTCCCGCGGCCTCCGGCGACGCCGAGCGCGCCCTCGCCGGCTCCGTGCGCCAGGTGTTTGCCGTGGCCGAGGCCTATCCCGATCTCACCGCCGGCCAGAGCTTCCTCTCGCTCCAGAAGAGCCTCACCGACATCGAAGACCACATACAGAACGCCCGGCGCTACTACAACGCCGTGGTGCGCGACTTCAACGTGAAGATCGCGCAGTTCCCTTCGAACCTCGTGGCGAGCTCCTTCGGCTTCCGGACAGTGGAGTTCTTCGCCCTGGGTGACGCGGCCGAACGGGCCACGCCCGGGGTGAACCTCTGATGCGCCCCCGTCGCAGTATCCTGCTCAGCCTTGCATTCGTCCTTGGTGTCTGTATTTCCCCCCTGGCGGCACAGGATCGCTCGCTGGCAATCAGGGGATTCGACGCGCGGATCGTCGTCCGTCCCGATGGCATGGTGGATGTGACCGAGACGATCACCGCGGAGTTCACGGGCTCGTGGAACGGCCTCTACCGAAGCATCCCGGTGGATTACCGGACTCCGCAGGGGCTCGGCTGGACACTGCGAGTGGAAGTCCTCGGCGCAACTGACGAGCAGGGCCGCGCGCTCCGGATCGAGACGTCGAGAGACCGTCACTTCCTGAAGACCAAGATCTGGGTCCCGGGCGCCCTGGACGTGACCCGCACCATCGTGCTCCGCTACCAGGCGCCGAACGGTCTCCGGTTCTTCGAAGACCATGACGAGCTGTACTGGAACGTGACCGGCGACGAATGGGACATCCCCATCGGGATGGCAACGGCACGGATCGAGCTGCCTCCGGGAGCAACCGGGTTGCGCAGCACTGCCTTCACCGGGGTGTACGGCTCCACTGCGGCGAGCGCCAAGATCACGACCGAGGGCAGGGTCCTGCGCGTGGCGACCAGGGAGCCCCTGGAGTTCCGCGAGGGACTGACGGTCGTGGTCGGCTGGGATAAGGGCCTCGTGGCCGCGCCCACGAACACCGAAGAGGCGCTCGCACTCGCGGAGAGCAACTGGCCGCTGGTCATCCCGCCGCTGGTCTTCGCCGGCATGCTGCTGCTCTGGTGGAAGGTCGGACGCGATCCGTCGAATCTTCCGGCCGTGGTGCAATACGAGCCGCCGGGTGGCCTGACACCCGCCGAGGCTGGAACACTGATCGATGAATCGGTCGACATGCGCGACATCACCGCTACGATCATCGACCTCGCGGTGCTGGGACACCTGCGTATCGAGGAACGGGAGGAGAAAGTCTTCCTCGGACTCTGGGACCGCACGGAGTTCGTGTTTCACCCGACTCAACCGCCGGAAGGGACTCGGCCCCTGGTCGCTCACGAGCAGCGGGTTCTGGCCGGCATCTTCGACGGCCACGACGGTGAGATCAAGCTCTCGGATCTGAAGAACGAGTTCTACATCGAGCTCCCCGGCATCCGCAACGCCGTCTATGACCGTCTCAAGGACCGCGGTCTCCAGCGTATACGTCCCGACAAGGTCAAGCACTACTGGATCCTGGCGGGCATCTTTTTCGGATTAATCGTCGCGCTCGTCGGCGGTGGACCGCTCGCCGTTCGCTGGAGCATGGCCCCGATGCCGTTCGTGCTGGCCGGCATCGTGAGCGGCCTCATCATCCTGCTGTTCGCGCAAATCATGCCGGCCCGGACCGCCGCCGGCGCGCGCATGCTGGAGAAAGTGCGCGGGTTCGAAGAATTCCTCAGGCGAGTGGAGAGCGACCGCTTCGAGCGCGTGGTGAGGACACCCGAGATGTTCGAGCGGTTCCTGCCGTACGCGATGGCCTTCGGCGTCGAAGCGAAGTGGGCGCGGGCGTTCCGGAACATCTACACCCAGCCACCCACATGGTACGTGGGATCCCACGTCGCGATGTTCACCGCGGGGTCTTTTTCCAGCCGGCTGTCGGACATGTCCACGCAGGCGGGCAAGACCATGAGCTCGTCACCGCGCAGCTCGGGCGGCTCGGGATTCAGCGGCGGGTCGTCAGGCGGTGGCTCGGGCGGCGGCGGCGGAGGGGGATTCTAGACCCAGCTGTAGTTGTACGTAGGTCCCGCAGCATTCCCGCCCAGTCGCGGGCATTCGCAGTTGTCCGGTGTACCTCATTACAGACACCTATCTCACACCGCTGGAGGATTTTGATGAAAAGCTCATTCATCGTGGCTGGATTGCTGGCAATTGCCGCCGCCGCGCCGTTGTATGCCCAAGGCCCGGATACCCTGCGACCGTCCCGTGACCCACTACCGGCTGGCCGGTTCCATTTCACCGGGATCATTAGAGATGCAAGCACGGAAAGCCGTTCCCTCATGATCAGTGCGGACAGTCTGCCGGCCGCCGAGTTCACCGTACCTGGCTCATTGCCCTACGCTGTCCCGGACTCGATCCCATTCGATCAGTTCAAGGACGACGGACGAGTAGAGGGCGATCTCGTGGTGGAGGGTGGCCTCCTCAAGATCATCAACCTGCAGGTTGTCGGGGATGACAAGGCGGACGTACCGAAGGACACCACGAAACGGGAGATCGCTACGCCCCCATCGAAGCAATAGCTAGACGGCCCGGGCGAAATGACCCCTGGTGTACGCGCGGCCGGTGACCGCGCGTACACCGGTGCTGTCCGTTGCGCGTCCATCGACGAGTGCATCCATGAGCTTGCGATACGCCGCGGTCACCTCGGCCACCGGGTCACCCGGCACGTTGAACACCAGTCGGTAGGTCCGGAAGCCGCCTTTCCATAACTCAGGCAGGTACTCCGAGCCATCCACGGGCCGGGAGTGCAGCAACCGGTTGCGGCAGGCCGAATCGGTGGCGACCGGAAAGACGTAGCCAGTCGGGTCGGTAAGCTCCACGTGCGGGTGCTTCTGGACGCAGAGGTCCCGGCAGGTGGCCGTCTCCCGGTTGAACGCCGCGGACAGCACGCAGTGTTCGAGTGTCATCCCCTCCGGCCGACCGTACACGAACACCTCGAATCCCTGGCCTTTCCACGGCTCGGCCACCTGCGCCATCTCGTCGCCGGTCAGCTCCACCGACAGTACGATGCGCTTCGCGCCCAAATTGAAGACCTCGGCCGCGGAATGCTGATTGAACACGTTCACCGCGTAGTCGGCGACGACATCGCGACCCTGCTTTGCCAGCTCGGCCACGAGGCCGAGGTGCCCGCTCACGATCGGCGTGCCGAGCGCCAGCCATTTGTCTACGACTTTCCGCTCTTCGGGTCGCACGATCGTCGGGGTACGCAGGCGGAAGGTGATCCCGCGTTGCGCCAGGTCGCTCATCAGTTGCTTGACGCGGGTGACTGGCGGAGTCGGGTGGCGGAGGAAAACATCCAGTGTGATCTCGTCGGCGCCCGCATCGGCGGCCGCGACGGCGTCCTCGATGCGCCACACCTCGACGGTCAGACGGACAGGACGGTCAAGACGGTCGGGAATCCCCGGTGCAACGACGGTCCCCACGGCGTGATCAATCGCGCCACGGCGTGCGCGATGACTCACGCGCTTGTGGTAGTCACGGGTGGAGGTCAGCTTCGCGACCGCCTGCTGCCGGAGATCGTTCAGGGCACTCACCGGCAGGAACAGGTCAGGTGCCAAGTCCCAGAGATCGAGATCGCCCAGCTCGAACGGCGTCTCACCCAGGCGGCCGAGCTGCGTGCGCAGGCGTTCCTCGTCCAGGCCGTGCTGGGTTGCAGTCTCCAATGATGGCCGGCTCGTAACGGTCACAGGTTCCTGGTTCGGCACGACCCAGGTCAGCGTCAACGGGTCCCCGGCCTCTCCCAGCGCCATCACGTGCACGGTGGTCCGTTCCCGCTCTCCCACCGACGGCACCGTCGCATAACTCGCGCGCGCCTTGGTCATCAGCGCTGCCTCGCTGGATCGCACAACTATCCACCCGCCCGCAACGCTCGCCCTTGCGTCACGTCCCCCGCTCCTGGCAGGCGCCGTCCCGAGCGTAGCGAGGGAGAGCGGGGTCAGGGGTGAGGGCAAAACGGCCTGGCGGATCTTCCCACCAATCCGTCCGAGCGTCCGCACGCTCATTACTCCAAACCCTGTATTCCCATTGCTCGCACCATCCGGGTGCTCAAAACCGAGCCCGTCGCCGACCTCGATAGGCTGTGACACCACAACGATCACCTCGCCCTTTTCCACTCCGATCACCTCGCCGAGCACCGCACCCCGATTGTCCGGCTGATTGCGGGTGACGTAGTCACGCCCCTCCCGGCCACCGTACATCCCGCCCGTGAACCCGCGCGAGAATATCTGCACCAGCGGCTGCACTTCCTCTGGT
>CAMDCH010000033.1:0-15702 GCA_945889655.1 bacterium HR33 | reverse complement strand
ATCGGCGCCGATCACGCCGGCTTCAAGCTGAAGGAACGTCTCGTCTCGGAGCTGAAGAAGCTGGGCTACGAGCCGGTGGACGTTGGGACGAAGTCGGAGGAGTCCACCGACTATCCCGATTACGCGAAGCCGGTGGCCCAGGACGTGAGCACCGGCAAGGTGAAGCGCGGGGTTCTCACCTGCGGCACCGGCCTCGGCATGTCGTACACGGCCAACCGGTTTCCGCACGTGCGGGCCGCGGTCGCGTGGAACCCGGAGATCGCCGAGCTGTCCCGGCACCACAACGACTCGAACATTCTCGTCCTGCCGTCGCGGTTCATGAGCGAGGAGGACGCGGTGGAGTCGCTCAAGCGCTGGCTCAACACGCCCTATGACGGCGGCGGCCGGCATGACCGCCGCATTGAAAAGATCGAACGCGAGGGGACAAAGTGACCGACCGCCGGGCCCACCTGAAGGAAGCCGACCCCGACGTCTACGCGATCATCCAGCGCGAGGTGCAGCGCCAGGAGGAAGGTCTCGAGCTCATCGCGAGCGAGAACTTCACGTCGCGGGCGGTGATGGATGCCGCGGGGACCGAGCTGACGAACAAGTACGCCGAGGGGTACCCGGGGAAGCGGTACTACGGCGGGTGCCAGTTCGTGGACCAGGGGGAGCAGCTCGCGATCGACCGGGTGAAGCAGATCTTCGGGTCCGAGCACGCCAACGTGCAGCCGCACAGCGGCGCGCAGGCCAACATGGCCGCCTATCTCGCGGTGATAAAGGCCGGCGACACGCTGATGGGGCTCAAGCTGACCAACGGCGGCCACCTCACCCACGGGGCGGCCCCCAACTTCAGCGGCCAGCTCTTCAAGTCGGTCCAGTACGAGGTCGACACGACCACGGGCCGGATCGACATGAACAAGGTCCGCGACCTGGCGAAGCAGGAGAAGCCCCGGCTGCTCATCGCGGGCGGGAGCGCGTACCCGCGGATCATCGACTTCGCGGCTTTTGCCGACGTCGCAAAGGAAGTGGGCGCGATCTTCCTGGTGGACATGGCCCATTTCGCTGGACTCGTGGCTGCGGGGGTGCATCCGTCGCCGGTGCCGCACGCCGAGATCGTCACCAGCACGACCCACAAGACGCTTCGTGGGCCGCGCGGCGGGTTCATCCTCTGCCGCGAAGCCCACGCGAAAGCGGTCGACAAGTGGATTTTCCCTGGGACGCAGGGCGGCCCGCTGGAGCACATCATCGCGGCGAAGGCGGTCGCGTTTGGCGAGGTGCTCCAGCCGGAGTTCAAGGCCTATGCGGCACAGGTCGTGCGTAATGCGCAGGCAATGTGCGAGACGCTGATGGCTGCCGGTTATGCGTTGGTGTCGGGAGGGACCGATACCCACCTGCTGCTGGTCGACCTGCGGAGCCGGAACCTGACGGGGAAGGCGGCCGAGGAGGCCCTCCAGCGGGCGCACATCACGGTCAACAAGAACACCATCCCGGGCGACCCCCAGTCGCCCTTCGTCACCAGCGGCATCCGGATCGGGACCCCCGCACTGACCACACGCGGTATGAGGGAAGGGGAGATGAGGCAGATCGCAGAGATGATCGACGCTGTCCTGGCCTCCCCGGACGACACTACCATCGCCAGGGTGGGGGGGGAGGTTAAGGAATTGACCGCACGTTTCCCATTGTATCGTGCCCGATAGCCCTCGGACTTGCTGCATCGGCGCAACGGTTTCATCCTTACTGGCGTGAACGAGCTTCAGTTCTCCGAAGAGGTAATGGAGCGGATTCGCGCGCTCGACGGCTGTTTTCACGAGCGCGCGTACCTGTTCGTCCTCTCTGCCCTGGAATACCGGCAGCAGCAGCTCCCCGTCCGCGGCCATATCAGCGGGACGGAGCTGTCCGTGGCCTGCAAGGATTTTGCCCTCGAGCAGTTCGGCCTCACCTCCCGCACGGTCCTGGCCCACTGGGGTATCAACGGCACGGCTGACTTCGGGAAGATCGTGTTCGTGCTGATCGAGGTGGGGTTGCTGATCCGCCAGCCGTCCGACCAGATGGAAGATTTCGTCGAAGTGTTCGATTTCGAGCAGACCTTCGAGGGAAACTATCCGTGGGCCGGGGTAAAAAAGGTGACGGTGGGCGGGTAACGGGTAGGCGGGTAGGCGGGTGGGGGGAGTTAACTATGGAAACGATGCAGTGGCCATCCTGTCAGAAATGCAGTCGCGGTGTGCTTATTCCTCTGTCGGACTACGGGCGCGAAGGCGCCCCAATCACCTACAAGGCGTGGGTCTGCACCAATCCCGACTGTGGATTCAATCTTCGCATTGACAACGGCGAGATCTCGCTCGGAAGGGCGATCGGGCAGAGCTTCAAGTAACGCGGTTACGGGTTACGGGTTGTGGGTTGTGGATGCATTTGCCCGCCACCCGTCACCCGCCACCCGCAACCCTATCCTGTCGTGATCCCCGTCCTTTCCGCAGATCAAGCCGCCGCCTGGGACGAACGCGCCCGGACGTTCGGCCGCATTCCCGGTCGAGTCATGATGGAATCCGCGGGGCGGGGGATCGTGCGCGTCCTGGCCCGTGAGTTTGGACCGGTGCTCAGCCAGGGGGTGATCGTTGTTGCGGGACCCGGCAACAACGGTGGAGACGGCTGGGTGATTGCCCGTGCGCTGCATGCGCTCGGCGTGCGGGTTCTCGCGGCGGAAACCGGCGGAAAACGCTCGGAAGACTGCGCGGCGAACCGTGCGCTGGCACTCTCGAGCGGGGTTGAGCGACTCGACCCCGAAGGCGCCTGGCCCGCGGCGGGGGTGGTGGTTGACTCGCTGCTCGGCACCGGCGCGCGCGGCGCGCCGCGCGGGACGGTGGGGAAGCTGGCGGAGCGCATCGCGACCCACGGTGTCCCGGTCGTCGCAGTCGATGGTCCTACGGGTCTTGATCTCTCGTCAGGCGAAGCGCACGGACCCGTGCGGGCCAAGGTCACGGTCACGTTCGGCGGTCCCCGCCGAGGGCACCTGGTATCGCGCGACTGGTGCGGGAAGATCGTGGTGATCGATATCGGCTTCCCGCAGGCCGATGATGACTGGCCCCATCTCGTAACGGACGCATGGGCTTCTGCGACGCTCCCGCCATTTCACGTGTCGATGCACAAGGGCGACCGCGGGAAGGTGCTGGTGGTTGGTGGAGACGACGGCATGGCCGGGGCGGCGATCCACGCTGCTCGCGCGGCGCTCGCGGCGGGCGCGGGGATGGTGAAGCTGGCGGCGGCTGAGCCCACGGTTCGCGCTGCACAGGAATCATTACCAGACGCCCTCACGGTGGTGACGTCGCTCAAGGCGAATCCCGACGCGGAGCTGCTTGCGGCCATCGAATGGGCGGACGCCGTGGTCGCCGGGCCGGGACGGGGCCGGTCACCCGAACGACTGCGGTTCATCAATGGCGTGCTGGAGTCCGCGGCGAAGCCGTCGGTGGTGGATGCCGATGCATTGCACGGCGGGCCCACGAGCTGGGGTGTGAAGTCGGGGCCGCGCGTGGCGACGCCGCATGCCGGGGAATTCAAGGCCGCCTTTCCCGCGCTCGCGGGTGATGCCGACCGGTTCGCCGCCGCGACCGCCGCCTCCAGGGCCGCGGGCGCCACCATTCTTCTCAAGGGAGTGCCGACGATCATCGCGTCCGGCGAAGGGAGCTTCGTCTCGGCCTCGGGCACGCCGGCGCTGGCGACCGGCGGGAGTGGAGACGTGCTGTCAGGATTGATCGGAGCGTTCCTGGCCCGCGGGGTCGAAGCGTCCCAGGCGGCTGCCCTGGGCGCCCACGCGCTGGGATGCGCGGCGGAGCTGGCGAGCGCCGTGCATTCGGCGCGGGCGGCCCGGCCGAGCGACGTTGTCGCGGCGTTGCCCGCGGTGTGGAAACGGTGGTCATCCCCGTCGGCACCGATTGATCCCCCCGTGCTCGTCGAGCTGGACCTGCCGCTCCTCGCATGAAACTCCTTCGATTGGTCGTCGTGCCCGCCGCGTTGATGCTCGGGGCGGCGCCGGCCCTGGCGCAGCGGTGGCGTCCCGGCGACCGCGTGGTCATCACCGATTTCTCGCACGTGACCGCAGTGGCCGCGGGCCGGAGCATGGTGTACGCCGTCACCACGGGTGGGGTGATTTCGTTCGACCGGCGGTTCAATCGCTGGGAGCAGCCGATGACCCATATCGACGGCATGCCGGATGTCGCGGTCAGCGCGGCACTGGTGGATCCCGCGGACGAATCGCTCTGGCTGGCGACAGAGAACGGCGTGGTCCATTTCCAGCCGCAGCTCAGGCAGGTGGACGTCGTCCAGCTCGGCCCGGTAAGCGACATCATGTTCGACCGCGACGACCCGATCCAGGGCCTCTTCGTCTACATGCGCGGCGCATGGGAGCTCCTGCCGAGGGGCGGGCTGCTCACGATGCCCGGGATGAGCCTGCCGCCGGTCGCGCGGCGCGTGCGCCGGCAGACACTCGACGACGTCCTGCAGCGATATGCGCAGGTCCAGGCCATGGCCCCGACCACGCTCCTCGACCGGCGGATGCGGCGGTACGCGTTCACCGCGGCCGCGGGCGTCACCGGCGAGAGCGAAGCGTATTTCGGGACGGATGGTCTTGGCCTGTACCGGTACGATGGACTCTCGGCGCGGCTCGAGTCCCTGTCGTTCGGGCTCAGGCACGCGTCGATCGGGACCGCGGTGCCGGTGCCCGGCGGTGTCTGGATCGGGACCAACGGCGACGCCAATACGCCTTCGATCTTCGCGAGGGTCGCCGAGGACCTGAGCATCAGGTACGAGGAGGGGAGTGCCACGTCCCCGCGGTTCCAGGAAGTGCGTGACATGCTGGTGCGCGGCTTCGACCTCTTCGCCGCCACCGAGCATGGCTTGATCCGGTTCGAGATGGGGGGCGCCTGGCGCACGATCGACGTGACCAACGGGCTCCCCGGCGACCGCACGTTCGCACTCGCCAACGGCAGCGCCGGCACGTGGGTCGGCACGGACAAGGGCCTCGGCATTTTCCGCGAGCCGCCAGTGGCCACGGTGGGAGCGCTGGGACAGGCGATCTATGCGGTCGCCCCGTTCCGCGATTCCGCGTGGGTGGGGACATCGCGCGGCCTGCGGCTCGCGGTCGCCGGACAGAACGAGCTCGTCATTCCCGACGACGTCTCGGCGGAGCCGGCACTGAGCCGCCCCGTCGTTTCCGTCTCGCGGCTGATCGACACGACCGTAGCAGCCACGTCCGACCGGATCGCCTGGAAAGGCGGGCGGGGGACGTGGGTGGTGGAACGGCCGCTGCCGGAGCTGGGCGAGATCAGGACGGTCACGATGGATCGTGGAGGGGCGTGGATCGGGGGAACGCGGGGGTTCGGCTTTTTCGCGTTCGAGGGGCACAGCTTCCAGGGATTCACGATGCCCGAGGACACGCCCGGCCCGGTGAACCGCATCGTGCCGTCGGGGTCGTTCGTGTGGCTGGCGACGGATGGTGGATTGGTGCGATACGTCCGGCGAGCGCTGGAACAATGAACAACCGGCAACCGCTTCTGTGAACCAAACTCTCGGTCCAGGCCCGGAGTTCGACCGCATCCGCGCCATTCTCCACCGACTCGGGAGCACGGCACACGGCATCGGCGACGACTGCGCGATCGTGCAGGTCGGTACCGAGTGCCTTGCCCTCTCCAGTGATCTCTCTCTCGAAGGCGTGCACTTCCGTCGTGGCTGGCTGAGTCTCGAGGAGATCGGGTGGCGGGCCGCGACGGCGGCACTGTCCGATCTCGCGGCCGTGGCCGCCACGCCCGCGGGGATTCTCGTGAGCGTGGGTCTTTCGCCAGAGCTGCCCGAGGATGCCGCGGCGGAGCTGATGGCGGGGGCAGGCGCGGCGGCGGATGCGGCGGGCGCGACGGTGTGGGGCGGGGATCTCACGCGCAGCGAGAAGATCGTCGTGGACGTGGCGGTGGTGGGCCGGATGGAAGGCGAGCCCGTCCTGCGAAAGGGTGCGGTGGCGGGTGACGGGTTGTGGGTGACGGGCGTGCTTGGGGGACCGGCCGCAGCATTGGCAGCGTGGGTTCGCAACGAGGAGCCTGAGGCTTCAGCGCGGGAACGGTTCGCGCACCCCGTGGCGCGTGTCGCCGAAGCGAAATGGCTCCGCGATCGCGGCGCGACGGCGATGATCGATCTCTCCGACGGACTGTCAGGGGATGTCTCTCACCTGGCGGCGGCGTCGGGTGTGCGATGTGAGATCGAGGTGGAGAAGGTGCCGACGGGCGGACGGGCGGACGGGCAGACGGGCGCGCTGACGAGTGGAGAGGAGTACGAATTGCTTGTTGCACTCCCCTCCACCCTGCGTCAGGACATGGCCACGGAATTCGAATCGAAGTTCGGAATTCCATTAACCAGAATTGGTGCCGCTAGTGCGGGCGCCGGGGTGCGTATCATTCGGAATGGTCAAACCATCCAGGTGCCCGGTGCCTTCAGTCATTTCTAGCCCGTCCGCCCGTCTGCCCGTCCGCCCGTCTTGATCCGTACCCTCTGGTTCATCCTCAATCTGTTCTTCATCACTCTCTGGTACGCAACCAAGGCGGTGATCGCAGGCCTGCTCCGGATCCCGAACACACCGGGCGGGGTCTACGACGAAATCACTCGACGCTGGTCCAGGGGAATGCTCTGGGCCGCGGGGGTCGAGGCGCGGCTGGTGGGCTACGAGAAGGTGCCTTCGACGGCGGTCGTCTACGTGTCGAATCACCAGTCGTGGTTCGACATCTTTCTCCTGGCCGGTCTCCTTCCCACCCAGGTTCGTTTCGTCTCCAAGAAAGAGCTGGCGAAGATCCCGATCCTCGGCGACGCCATGAAGTCGGCGGGGCACATCTTCATCGACCGGGAGAACCGCCAGAAGGCGTTTAGCGCGTATGACGATGCGGCGGAAGCGATCCGAAGGGGCATGAGCGCGATCGTCTTCCCCGAGGGAACGCGCAGCCACACCGGAGAGATGCAATCGTTCAAGAAGGGCCCGTTCGTGCTCGCCATCGCCTCGGGGGCGCCGATCGTGCCGACGTACTGCGCGGGAACGTTCGACCTGCTCCCCAAGGGAACGGTCAACATCAACCCGCATCCCGTGGCCGCCTACTTCGGTGATCCCATCCCGACCGCAGGGCTGACCTACGACGATCGCGAAAAGTTGATGACGGAGACGAGGGCAGCGATCGAGAAGCTGAGACACGAAGCGGGACCAGGGATTAGGGATTAGGGGTCTGCTGGAAGGACGTTCTTGCGGACCCCTGATCCCCGATCCCTAATCCCGCTTCCGCAAGGACGTTCTTGCGGACCCCTGATCCCTAATCCCTAATCCCGCTCTGCATTGAATCCTCCCCGGCTCCGGGCTAGCTTGCCGCCACATGACCACGATCATCGAAGTCCACGCCCGCGAGGTCATCGACTCCCGCGGCAACCCCACCGTCGAAGCGGACGTCACGCTCTCCAGCGGCATCGTCGGCCGCGCTGCCGTCCCCAGCGGTGCCTCGACCGGCGAGCACGAAGCGGTGGAGCTGCGGGACGGTGACGCCAAGCGGTATGGCGGCAAGGGCGTCCTCGAAGCCGTGAAGAACGTGAACGAAGTGATCGGTCCGCGGCTCGAAGGGATGACGGCTACCGACCAGATCGGCATCGACACCGAGATGCTCGAGCTGGACGGCACGCCCAACAAGAGCAATCTGGGCGCCAATGCGATCCTCGCGGTCTCGCTCGGGGCGGCGCGGGCTGCTGCCCTGGACCTGGGGCTTCCGCTGTATCGCTATCTCGGCACTCCCCTCGCGCACGTACTGCCCGTGCCGCTGATGAACATCCTGAACGGTGGCGCGCACGCCTCGAACAACGTGGATGCCCAGGAGTTCATGGTGGTCCCGGTGGGCGCGGACAACTTCGGGGACGGGCTGCGGATCGGGGTGGAAGTTTTCCACTCGCTCAAGTCGGTGCTCTCGAAGCAGGGGCTCTCCACCGCGGTGGGCGACGAAGGCGGCTTTGCGCCGATGCTGCCGTCCAACGAGGCGGCGCTGGAAGCGATCATGTCGGCCATCGCCAATGCGGGCTACGAGCCCGGCAAGGACGTGGCGATCGCGCTCGACGTCGCCGCCAGCGAGCTGTTCGACAACGGCCAGTACGTCTTCAAGAAGAGCGACAAGTCGCGTCGCTCGGCCGACGAGATGGTGAGCCTATATGCCGACTGGGTCGCGAAGTATCCCATCGTCTCGATCGAGGACGGCCTTGCGGAGGACGACTGGGATGGCTGGCGCCTGCTGACGGAAAAGCTCGGCGACCGCATCCAGCTCGTCGGAGACGACCTGTTCGTCACCAACGTCGAGCGCCTGGCGCGCGGAATCGACGAGGGGATCGCCAACGCGATTCTCATCAAGGTGAACCAGATCGGTACGCTGACGGAAACGCTCCAGGCCATCGAGCTGGCCCGAAACAGTGCCTACGGCACGATCATCTCTCACCGCTCGGGGGAGACCGAGGACACGTTCATCGCGGACCTGGCGGTAGCGTGCGGGGCGGGGCAGATCAAGACCGGCAGTGCATCGCGCTCGGACCGGCTGGCCAAGTACAACCAGCTGCTCCGGATCGCCGAGGAGCTGGGCGAGCTGGCGCACTATCCCGGACGGGATCTCTACCGGTCGTGAGACCCGCGCGGATCGCCGGCGCGTTCATCGTGGTGGTCGGTCTCGGGTTCGGGGCCATGGGTGGCGAGTACAGTACGCCCGACTGGTGGACCCTCCGGCAGCAGGTGGCCGAGGAAGACTCCGCGATCACCCGGCTCAAGGTCGAGATCGACAGCCTGTCCAAAGCGGCGAAATCCCTCGAAGTGGACCCGGCGACGCAGGAACGGACGGCGCGGGAGTCGTTCGGGATGATCCGGCCGGGAGAGGTGGAGTACCGGGTGGAGGGCAGGGCGCCGTAGTGCGCAGTAGTCCGCGGCATTATTCCTGCAGATCCCCTCGTCATGAGCAAACTTCTACGTGGTCTTGCTGCAGGTTGGGGCGCCAAGAAGATGGGCGGAGGGTGCATCTCCACCATCATCATCTTTCTCATCCTGTGGTGGCTGCTAGGGCGCTTCGGGATATTCCAGTAGAGGGTCGGCCGCGGGCGTAATGCCCGCCCTCGGCAAGACGCTAAAGCGTTGAGCCCTTGAGGGCCTTGCCGAGCGCGCGCTCGTGAGCGCGCGGCCCCGATTCGACGTAGCTTAGTCCAGTCTCCGATCCGTTTGTCCCGCTATTGGAGAGTCCTGGATGACGCTGCGTTCGCTCGCTTCAATCGCCCTCACCGTCCTCGTTTTCACTCCCCTCGTCGCGCAGGAGCCTAAAGGGTTACGCGGCACGTTCGCAGCCGGCCAGCAGGGCAGCAGCAACATCCACGTGATGTCGCACGTGCCGCTGGGCCGCATCATGACGGTGGCGGACATCGAGGCCGAGCAGGAGCTGTCCCGCCCGTACGTGTACGTGCCGCGGATGCAGGGCACTACCAACTCGACGGGATTCAGCATCGTGAGCGTGAAGGATCCCGCGCACGCGAAGACGATCTACACGTGGACGATGGAGCAGTCCGAGCTACTGCGGGCATACGGCGGATTGCAGGGGAAGTACTTAAAGCTCAACAACCGGTACTACTACGCGCAGTCCTTCCAGATCCTGAACGGATCGCCCAAGACCGAAGTCGGCGCGATCGTCTTCGACGTCACCGGGCTCCCCGACACGACCAAGGTGAAGGAAGTGCGCCGGCTGCTGCTGCCCGAGAATCCCGGCGGCGTGCACAACCTCTTCACGTACAAGCATTCTGATGGCCGCGTGCTGCTGATCACCACGAGCACGGGCCCGTTCGCGACGATCTGGGACATGGGGAAGTTCGTGGCGGGATCGCCGGACCAGGGCTTCATCGCGAAGATCCCGATCCCCGACGGGGCGAGTGCCGCGGCCGCCTCGGGCCAGTCGCAGGGCCGTCCGGCGACCGCCAACACGAACGGGACGTACCACGATTTCTATGTCGCCTACGACCCGGCGACGAAGCAGGACAAGTTCTACGGCGCCGCCTGGTCCCAGGGGTATTTCATTTTCGACGTGAGCAAGCCGGAGACGCCGGCGCTGGTCACGTCGATCACGGGTGTCGCGGGCGGAGCCAGCTATCACACGTTCACGCCCACGCCCGACGGTCGCTATGCGGTCGGTGAAATGGAGTACGTCTACTCGCCGCTGCGGATCTACGATCTCAAGCCGGGCCTGGATGGAACCGTGAAGACGATCTCGCGCCCGATCGGCGCGTGGACATCCGATTTCCAGAACCTCCCGCACAATCACGAGGTCCGGTGGCCGTACGTCTTCGTCTCGGCGTACGAGGACGGGCTGCAGGTCTTCAACATGATGGATCCCACCAATCCGTACACGGTGGGCTACTACTACACCTACGAGGGGCCGCGGCGGACGGGGTGGGGAGGGGTGGACCGGCCGGAAGAAGGTCGAGGGAGCGCCAACGGGGCGTTTGGTGTCGAGGTCCGCAACGCCGACGGCCTGATCTTCGTGAGCGACATGAGCGAAGGGCTCTACGTGCTCAAGATGGATGGCTTCGACGGCTGGAACGGCCGCCAGTGGGGAATGCCCAATATCTCGAGTGCGCAAGACTGGGACAATGGACCGGAGGGCGCGCCGAAGGCGAAGGTGAGCTAGCCGTGTACCCGGAGCGGAAATCGGGAATCACGGTGGCGGTGGTGGCCGGCGTTGCTCTGGCCGCCTTGTTGCCGATCGCGCTCCTCGCGCGGTTCCCCACATTCCTGCCGGTGCTCGCGTTGCCGACCACTCCCTTCTCGACGCTCGACATCGCGCTGACCACGCTCGCGGTCACGCCCGACATCGTCCACGACACGGCCATCCGGTTTCTCTTCCGCATTGTGCTCGGGATCGGCGGTGGTGTGCTGGTTGTTGGCGGGCTGACGATCCTCGCGATCGGCATCATGCGCGCGAGCGAGCGGCGCCAGGAGATGGTCGTGAAGCGCGCGGTCGGCGCATCGCGGCGCGTTCTGCTGCGCGAGATCCTGCACGAGGGTGCGACCATGGTCGCGGCTGCGGCGGTGCTCGGCGTGGCCCTCGGCTGGCCGCTTGCGCAGCTCCTCGAGTCCGCTTGGCCCGGCATCTTCCGGGATGCTCCGATGACCGCGGGCATCCCTGTCCTGGTCGCGGTTCTTTCGCTCGTCATGCTCGTGTCGTTCTTCCCGCTCACCGCCGCACGCAGCCGGAAGGTCCTGGCCGAACCGACTGCCAAGCCCATCGAGCTGATTCTCGCGGGGTTCCAGTTCGGTGTGAGTCTCACGGTCCTCGGCGCCACCTCGTTGATGACCCGCGAGGCGGGGAAGATGGATGTACGGTCGGGCGAGATCGCCCGGCTCGGTGGGCGCGTGTACGAGGTAACGGCAACCGGCACAGGGGCCCAGCGGTCGGCAGCGTACGAGGAGCTCATCCGTCAGCTCAAGAAAGACGGGCAGGATGTCGCGCTGGCCAGCCTTGGCACGTTTGCTGGACCGGCGGTGAATGACTTCGGAGTCACGGACTGTGGGGCTTGCATCGGGGGCGGTCTCGCGTTTCCGCAGCATCCCGTCATGGTCGGCTATCACGCCGTCAGTGTCGACAGCTTCAAAATGATGGGGGCGAGACTCATTGCCGGGCGCCTTCTCCGGGAATCGGACGACGCGTCGGCGCCGAAGGTCGCGGTGATCAGCCGGTCGTTGGCGGAGCGGCATTACCAGCGGATGGGCGATGGCGCGCTGGGACGCGGGTTCCAGCCGGGCGATGGCTGGTCTTTCGACTACACCGTCGTCGGCATCATCGAGGATGACGCAACGATCGGGTTCGGCGGCACCATGACCACGCCCTACGCGGTCTACTTCAGTGTGAAGCAGCAGGCGCCGGACAGGGCGCAGCTCCTGGTCCGCGAGGGCGGCCCGGGAACTGACACCGTCCTGCGCGCGGTCGCCTCGGTCCCGGGACTCGTCGTCAGCCCAAACATCGTCAGTGAGGCGTCGCTGGTGGAGCCGGAGCGCGCGCCGGTCGCGTGGTTCGGGCGGTTGATCCAGCTCGAGGGTTGGGTGCTATTGCTCACAGCGATCGCGGGCATCTTCGTTCTGATGCAGCTCTGGGTGAATGCGATCCGCCCGGATCTCGGCATCATGCGCGCTGTGGGTGCGCCGAGGTGGCGGGTGCTGTGGTATGTGCTCGCACGCGGGGGTGGGGTCATCTTCGGCGGGACGCTCTTTGCGTTCTGGCTGGGCATCCTCGTCTGGGGTTCGCTGGCCGAGCTGCTGGGGGCGCCGAGCCAGTGGGATCCGATGCTGGTGGTGGGGTACCTGCCGTGGATGGGTCTCGCGGTGGTGCTGGGGGCGCTGATTCCTGTCGTGCGAGTGGTCAGGACGGCGCCGGCAGCCGTGATTGCGGAGGCGCCGTAGCCCTACGTTCAGCGTTGTTTTCGCGGCGTGAAGCCGCGACTCGGCTATCTGTCAGGTAAACTGACGTCCGTCGCTTCATGCGACAGTTAGCCGAGCAGCGGCTTTACGCCGCTGAGAAGGCCGTCGAACGAGACGCGTTTACCAATTCCCCCGTGCCGGCCCCTACGTCATTTTCCAGATGGGCAACGGACGGCGGAGACGGGATGGCACGACTGAGAGTGGCGCAGAGTTCGAGGCAGAAAGAGGCGTCGGGGCTCGATGACGAGAGCCGGCTGGCGGAGGTCCGGCGTGAGCTGGCGGAGGAGCAGCGGGACTTCCGCGAAGAGGTCCGGAGCTCGGCCGAGCGGGGCAGGCTGATGGAGGAAGAGCGGCGCGTTCTCGAAGAGGATTTGCGGTTGCGGGAGGAGAACGTGCGCCAGTTGCACGAGGATGTGCGAGCGCAGGGCGAACTGATGCGGGAGTTTCGGGAGTCGGCCCGGCTGTCGGCAGACGAGGCGCGCCGAGCGGCGGACGAGGCGCGGGCGATCGCGGCGCGGTTGCGGGCCCGGGAGCTGACGGAGCAGACAAAGTTCCTGGGAGGGTGAGGCGCGCCGAGCAGCGGCTTTCGCTTACCTTCAAGGCCATGCTCCTCGACCTCAAGTACGCCATCCGCAGCCTCGCAGCTTCGCGCGGGTTCACCCTCGCGGTCATCGTGACCCTCGGACTCGGAATCGGCGCCAACACCGCCATCTTCAGCGCCGTCCGCGGCGTGCTCCTCCGCCCGCTGCCGCACCGCGACGGCGACCGGCTCGTCTACTTGCGCCAGTCGGCCGAGCTCAAGGGGAGCGACAACATCGCGTTCTCCGTTCCCGAGATCAACGACTTCCGCGCATCCTCGAAAACGCTCGGGGCGATCGCCGAGTATTCGCCGCTGACGCTGAACCTCATCGAGAAAGACAATGCCTCGCAGATCCAGGTGGGGCTCGTCACCGGCAACTACTTCGACGTAATGGGGCTCGGCCCGATCATCGGGCACGCGTTCACCGGCACGGACGACGGCGCCGGTGCGGCACCGGTGATCATGCTCACCGAGGGGTACTGGCTCAACCATTTCGGCGGCGACTCGACGATCATCGGCAAGTCGCTCAGGGTGGGGGGTCGGTCGGCGGAGGTGGTGGGTGTCCTCCAGCCGGCGCCATTCTTTCCGCAGAAAATCGACGCGCTGATGAACATGTCCATCAGCCAGCACCACGTGAGCGCGACGATGGTGCAGGGCCGCACGCACCGGATGACGGAGATGATCGCCCGGCTGGCACCAGGCACGACGGTCGACGGCGCACGTGCCGAGGTGGCGACGATCACCGAGCGCGTACATGCCGACAATCCGGGGACGTACGACGCGGGCTCCGGCTACAAGGTCACGCTGACGCCGTTCAAGGAAGTGCTTGGTAAGGACGCGCAGCTCACGCTCTGGCTGCTGATGGGCGTGGCCGTGTTCGTCCTCATCATCGCCTGCGCCAACGTGGCGAACCTGACGCTCATGCGTGGCGTTCGCCGCGAGCACGAAATGCTCGTCCGCGCGGCCCTGGGGGCTGGTGCCACCCGGATCCGCCGGCTGCTGTTGGCGGAACACCTTGTGCTCGCGTTCGCCGGGGCGGTGCTCGGCATCGGCATTGCCTATGCCGGAACCGGGATGCTGGCGACGTTCACTGCCCGGATGAGCAATCGCGCCGGTGAGATCCACGTGGATGGGGTCGTACTCGCCTTCACGCTCGCCATGGCAGCGGTGGTGGCGCTGCTGCTGTCGTTCGCGCCGAGGGTGGGCAATGAGCACCAGCTCGGGGCAGGGCTCACGGCGGCCAATACGAAGTCGACCGGAAGCGTGCGCCGCCGCCGGCTCCAGCAGGGCCTCGTCATCACGCAGATAGCCGTTTCGGTGATCCTGCTCTCCGGGGCGGGATTGCTCGTGCGGTCCATGCAGCGGCTCGCGCAGGTGGATCCCGGGCTCGACACCAGGAACGTCCTGACGATGGAAGTGCCGGTGGATTTCACGGCGCTCGGGCCCGACAACCACGTCGTCGAGAATTACCTGCGCATGACGCAGGAGCTCAAGGCGATCCCGGGCGTGGAGGTCGCGGCGGTGGGTTCGAACATTCCGCTCCGCACGTCGGGATTCCAACTCGACATCAAGGCCGAAGGCCGCGCGCTCGGCGCCGGCGAGCCCCAGCCCGCCGCCGAGTACCGCACGGCCGACACGGCCTATTTCAAGGCGTCCGGAATCAAGATCGTGAAGGGGCGGGCCTTCGAGGCGCGTGACAGCAAGGACGCGTCGCGTGTGGCGATCGTGAATGAGACCCTCGCCAAGCTCCTCTGGCCGACGGTTGACCCCATCGGCCGTCGCATCGCATGGACCGGCGACGTGCTGCGGTTCATCGGCCTCAAGGAAGACACCTGGATGACGGTCGTGGGCATCGCCAAGGACACGAAGGACGGCGGGCTCGATGCCAACCCGGTGCGCGCGGTGTTCCAGCCGTTCGCGCAGGGTTTCTTCCCAACGGGCAACCTCGTGATCCGCACGACGGTCAACAATCCCCTCGGACTTGCGACGGCGGCGCGCGCGGTGGTGCATGGCATCGACCCCACGCAGCCGGTGGAGCGGGTGCTTGCGCTCGACGAGATCCGCGATGAGAGCGTGGGGCCGCGCCGGATCAACGCGATGCTCATCGGGTCGTTTAGCCTCCTCGCGCTCGTCATCGCGGCGATAGGCATCGCGGCCGTACTTGCCTTCTCGGTGAGTGCCCGCACGAACGAGATTGGCATCCGGATGAGCCTCGGAGCCGACAGTGGCACGGTCCAGCGCATGGTGCTCGGCGAGGGCGGCGTGCTGCTCGTCGGCGGTCTCGTGCTCGGCGTCGTTGGCGCGATGCTGACGACGCGGCTCATCCAGTGGCTGCTCTTCGAAGTGCCGTCGAACGATCCGGCGACGCTGGTGGGCGTTGCGGTGGTGATGACGGCGATAGGAGTCGGCGCTTGCTGGCTGCCGGCGCGACGGGCGTCGAGAATCGACCCGGCGATGGCGATGCGGGGCAAGTAGGCGCGCGCGGCGGTTCGCGTCGTTTAGCGGCTAAAGCCGTCGAACCAGCGAGCGATCCTATCTCGTGGTGAGTCTCTCCAGGGCAGCAATGACGGGTTCGATATCGTCAGTCGCGACGCGCCAGATGATGTCGGAGTCCACGTGATCGTAGCCGTGGACGATCCGGTTTCGG
>CAMDCH010000032.1:0-16221 GCA_945889655.1 bacterium HR33 | reverse complement strand
AGTTTCTGGATTTCGGCGTCGCTCTTGCCTGCGGCGCGCAGCCGCCGGTCGGTCTCTACGGTCTTCACCGCTGCCTTGAGCGTGCCCAGTGCGAGCGTGGCGCATCCCGGCCGCGCGTCCACGATGTCACGGCCCAGCAGGTCCATCATTTTCTCGGGCGTGAACTCGAGGACCTGGTCAAAGGACCAGTGCTCCTTGTTCACCTTCTCTGTCAGGATCGATGCCGCTGCCTGGCTGATGGTGCACCCGGCACCTTCGAACGACACCTTCGCGATCTGCTGGCCTGTTGCGTCGCTCTTCAGGTACATCGTAATCAGGTCGCCGCACCCCGGGTTGCCTCCGGGGATGCGTGCCTCCGCGTCGTCCATGCCGTGCTTGTTGCGCGGCCGGTTGTAGTGATCCACCAGGACGGCAATGCGCGTTTCGCGGTCCATCAAAGATCCTTCGCCGCGGGGCGGCTCAGGATGACTTCGTCACTTCTCAATCGGCATCCGCACGCCATTGCCCCACTCGGTCCAGGATCCGTCATAGTTACGGACGTTCTTGAAGCCGAGCAGGTACGTGAGCGTGAACCAGGTATGCGAAGACCGTTCGCCAATGCGGCAATACGCGATGACATCCTCGTCGGCCTTGAGACCGTTTTCCTGGAGGTAAAGCGTCTTGAGCTCGCTGGCGGGCTTGAAGGTGTGAGTCTCGGGGGTGACCGCCTTGCCCCAGGGAATGCTCTTCGCGCCGGGAATGTGGCCCCCGCGGACCGCGCCCTCGTTGGGATACTCGGGCATGTGGAGCCGCTCGCCGCGGTATTCCTCGGGGCTGCGGACATCCACCAGCTTCTTGCCGCCCTTCGAGTGGCCAAGGGTATCGTCGCGGAACGCGCGGATGCGCGCGTCATCCCGCTTGCCCACGGTGATGTTCCCTTCCGGATAGGAGGGGACCTCCGTGGCGAGGGGCCGGCCCTCTTCCACCCACCGGAGACGCCCGCCGTCCATGACCTTCAGGTTCTCGATGCCGAATAGCTTGAGGACCCAAAAAGCGTACGTCGCCCACCAGTTGTTCTTGTCACCGTAGAAAACGACCGTCGTGTCCTGGCCGATGCCCTTGGAACGGAGGACTTTCTGGAGCCGGGCACTGTCCACGTAATCGCGCGTGACGGGGTCGTTGAGGTCGGACACCCAGTCGATCTTCACCGCGCCGGGGACGTGCCCGGTTTCGTAGAGCAGCAGGTCCTCGTTGGTCTCCACCAGCCGGACCTTGGGGTCCTTGAGGTGCTGCGCCACCCAGTCGGTGGAGACCAGGACTTCGGGGTGTGCGTAGCCGCGGTCGGCGATCGGGGTTGCGGGTGGGACGGACTTGGCCTCTGCCATCATTTCTCCCATCAATTGGATTGTGCCGGGCTTTCCGGCCTGCGCGCGGAATAGCTCAGAAGCGGAGCGTGACTCCCAGCTGTCCCGGTGGCGCGTACACCTCGAACGGCGAGAACGGAATGTTCTTCGGACCGGTGTCGTGGTAAACCAGGTCGAGCAGGAACATGGTTCCCGCCGCCAGCAGGGTCACCTCGCCGGCCAGGATCCAGTTGCGGGCGCGGTGGTCCATCGTGCGCGTCTGCTGATAGGTCCCTTCCATGTCTGCGTCCGCGTACCGGCCGTCGGCCAGCTTGTCGCAGCGCAGCGGCGCGACCCGGCATTGCTCGATGAGCGCCGAGTAGGCCTGGTCAGCGTCGTTGTGCTTCATCGCGCCTTGCACGAGCAGCGCGCCGGCGCCGCCCAGCGCCCCCCAGCGGCCGTAGTGAGAGACGGAGACATACCAGGGGCTTGCCCGGTCGCTCGCTGGTTGCGCCGACACGGAAGCTGGCAGCAGTGTGGCGAGCAAGAGCAGCCCAAACGGTGCGCGGTGCGCGGTTCGCGGTTCGCGGGAACGGTCGTTCTCAGCCCGGGAGCCGTGGCTAGCGGTCGAGGCCCCCGCGCCCCGCGCCCCGCGCACTGCGCACCGTCCGTTCATCGCCATGCATGAATCCTACCTCGCCCATCCGCGAAAATCAGCAGACCGCGGTCGACGATCGGTGCCTGGTCCAGCGGTCCATCCACCCGCACCTTCCACGCGGGCACGGTGTCGCTGGAGGCGATCCAGAGAATCTCCCCCGCTACCGTGGCCACGAGGAGCCCGCGAGCGAGCGGCGCCGGCGATGCACGCACCGTGACGCCCAGTGGCGTGGTTGAGAGCCGACCGCCCCCCAGGGGGATGCGGAGCACGTTTCCCGAAATCGACACCGCGAACACGGTGTCGCGCGCGATGGCCGGGCTGCCAAGCACCGGGTCGGTTGCGTGCGACCACCGCTGGGTGAGCGTGGCCTGGTCGTATGCGGACACGAAGCCGTCGGGCGACGCGTAGACCAGGACGCCGGCGGCTGACGCCGGCGGCGCGAGGGCAAACCCGCGCGCTGCCGTGGCCCGGAGGCGGGCACCAGTAGCGGCATCGAGCTGGATGAGAGAATCGTCGGTTGCGAGTGTGACCCGGTCGCCCGCGAGGGTGGCACCGCTACGCAGCACCGCCTGGAGGTCGCGCCGCCAGAGGACGGCACCGGTCGTTGCCGCGAGCGCGTACACGCGCCCGTCGCCCGTGGCCACCACGAGCCGCGACGGGCCGAGTGCGAGCGGCCCGACCACCGGGGCCGTCATCCGTTGCCACAGCGCGCGCCCGGTGCGCAATGAGAACGCGGTCACCTGGCCGGATGTCCCCGCGGTATAGACCGCATCCGCGGCGAGGAGCGGGCCAACCGCGCCCAGGCCCTGGATCCGCGCGCTCCAGAGACGCTTGCCCGTGGCGCGGTCGAGCACGGTGAGCCGCTGGTCGGTGGCCTGGACGACAACCACACTGTCACCGATCGCCAGGGGACCAGCGGCCCCACGCCCGATGGACGCCTCCCATGCGCGCACCGGCTCGGCCGGGAGAGACTCCGTGGCGGAGGGCGCGAGACCGGGTTCGCGCAGGTGCGCGGGCCACGGTCGCGTGTCGCGCTCGGGGCCCACGGTGCGCGCCGGCGTGATGCACGCGAGCGCGTTGACGCTCACCATGGCCAGCACTAACCTTCGCAGCCCATGACCGACCACATTCGCATTCGCGATCTTCCCTCGCGCACCGGCCAGTCCGTGACTGTCCGCGGCTGGGTGATGACCACCCGCTTCAGCGGAAAAATCGGCTTCGTGGTGCTGCGCGACGGGACCGGCTACCTGCAGACTGTGGTGTCGCGCGCGGACGTGGGCGATGAGACATGGGAAAAAGTGAAGGGACTGACGCAGGAAACGTCGGTCGCCGTGACGGGCACCGTCCGCGCGGACGCGCGCCAGGCCGGCGGCGTGGAGCTGTCGGTCGCCCAGCTCACCGTGATCGGGCCCAGCGTCGATTTTCCGATCACGCCCAAGGAGCACGGAACTTCCTTCCTGTTCGAGCATCGCCACCTCTGGCTCCGGAGCCGCAGGCAGGTGGCCATTCTCAAGGTCCGCCACGAGGTGGAGCAGGCGATCCGGGATTTCTACGACCAGCGCGGGTTCTACCTGGTCGATTCACCCATCCTCACCGGCGCCATCGGCGAGGCGGGCGGCCTCTTCGAGACCGAATATTTCGACCTCGGCAAGGCCTATCTCGCGCAGACTGGGCAGCTCTACGTCGAGGCCGCGGCAGCCGCGCTGGGCAAGGTCTACTGCTTCGGCCCCACGTTCCGCGCGGAAAAATCCAAGACGCGCCGTCACCTCACCGAGTTCTGGATGTGCGAGCCCGAGGTGGCGTGGAACGATTCGAACGATAACATGCGGCTCCAGGAAGAGTTCGTGTCCAACGTGGTCGGGCGCGTGCTGGACCGCCGCAAGGAAGAGCTCAAGGAGCTGGAGCGGGACACCACCCATCTCGAGCGCGTGGCGCCGCCGTTCCACCGGATTCTCTACACCGACGCCATCGCGAAGCTGAACACCCTCGGCTCGACCATCGCGTGGGGCAGTGACCTCGGCGCGGAAGAGGAAACGCTCCTCGCCACGGCGTTCGACCGCCCTGTGTTCGTCATGAATTACCCGAAGGAAGTCAAAGCCTTCTACATGAAGCGGAACCCGGACGATCCGCGCACGGTGCTCAACAACGACTGCATCGCGCCGGAGGGCTACGGCGAAATCATCGGCGGGAGCCAGCGCGAGGACGACCACGACATCCTGCTGGGGCGGATCCGGGAGGAGGGCCTTCCCGAGGAGGCCTACGGGTGGTATCTCGATCTCCGCAAGTACGGCACGTTCGTGCACTCGGGGTTCGGACTCGGTCTCGAGCGCACGGTGGGCTGGATCTGCGGCACGCCCCATATCCGGGAAAACATCGCATTTCCACGACAGATGCATCGCCTGAAACCCTGACCGATCCCGGCTTCGTCCGCGCCATCACGCGGAGGGGGGCCGTGGCGCTGGTCATCGGCTCCATGATCGGGGCCGGAATCTTCATCGTTCCCGCGGACATGGTCCGGACGCTCAATGCGCCCGGCCTGGTGCTGCTGGCCTGGGTGATCGGCGGTGCCGTGACCTTGGCCGGCGCCCTCACGTTTGCCGAACTGGGGGCGATGTTCCCCCGCGCCGGCGGCCTGTACGTCTACCTCCGCGAAGGCATTTCGCCGCTGTTCGGCTTCCTCTACGGCTGGACCCTGTTCACGGTGATCTGGAGCGGCGGGACCGCCGCGGCCTCGGTTGGGTTTTCCCGCTATGCCGGGCTGCTGGTCCCCGCGTTCACGCCGGACGTCTTCCTTGGCGGAGACGTCATGTTCGCGGGCGCGCCGGTGACCATCGGTGTTTCCCTGCAGCGGCTCCTCGCGATCGGAGCCGTGGTGCTGCTCACCTGGATCAATATCCGCGGCGTGACCGCGGCCTCTGTCGTCCAGAACGTATTCACCGTTGCCAAGTGCGCAGCGATTCTCGCCATCGCGGTGCTGGGTCTCACGATCGGCCGCAACGCGGCCGCCATCGCCGAAAACTTCGGCACGCGCTTCTGGCCCGCCGGCGGCCTTACGCTTGCAATGCTCCCCGTCCTCGGGGCGGCCCTCGCATCCCCCATCTTTGCGCTCGACGGGTGGTATAGCGCCGCCTTCGCCGCGGGCGAAATGAAAGACCCGAAACGCGATCTGCCCTTTGCCCTGACGGCCGGCGTTCTGATCACGGCCACCCTCTTCGTGCTCGCGAATCTCGGTTACTTCAGCGTGCTTCCCGCGGACGAGATCGCCCACGCCACGCAGGACCGCGTAGCCTCGGCCGCCATGCAGGCGATGTTCGGGACACCCGGCCTCTATGCCATGGCGGTGATCGTCACGGTGTCGGTGTTCGGGTTGAACAACGGGCTGATCCTGAGCGGTGGGCGGATCTACTACGCCATGGCCCGGGACGGCGTCTTCCTGAAGGCCGCGGGCACGCTGCACCCGCGCTATCGCACACCGGTCGTGGCCCTGGTGCTCCAGGCATGCTGGATTTCCGTGCTGTGCCTGTCGGGCACCTACAACCAGCTCGTCGACTATGTGACCTTCGCGTCGGTGCTCTTCTGGGCGCTCACGGGCATCGGCCTCTTCTCCCTGCGGGTCCGCCGGCCCGATGCCGAGCGCCCGGTGCGCGCGTGGGGCTATCCCTGGCTGCCCGCGGTGTTCGTCATCGCAAGCCTGGCGATCGCTATCAACCTGCTGGTCCAGCGTCCTCAGACCGCGCTTATCGGCCTCGCGATTGTGGCACTGGGCGTGCCGGTGTATTACTGGCAGCGCCGCACCGCGGCGTAGACATCCGTGCGGGCGATGGTGATTCACCGGCACGGCGGGCTCGACGCCCTGACGTACGAGTCTGACTGGCCCCGTCCGCAACCCGCCGCCGGCGACATCGTGGTACGGGTCGATGCCTGCGCGCTCAACTTCCTCGACATCTTCGTCCGGCAGGGAATGCCGGGTGAGCCGACGGTCCTTCCCACGATCACTGGCGGTGACATCGCCGGGGTTGTGGTCGAAACGGGAAAGGGCGTCCGGAGCCCGCGGGTAGGGGCGCGCGTAGTCCTTGACCCGGTGTGGGGGTGCGGCCGGTGTGAATACTGCCAGCGCGGAGAACGGCCGCTCTGTCTCGATCCCAGCATGCTCGGCGAGACGGAACCGGGCGGCCTGGCCGAGTTCGTGAAATGCCCCGCGGCGCAGGCGATTCCCCTGCCTGGCCGGTATTCGCCGGACCTCGCGGCCTGCCTCCCGGTCACGTTCGGCACCGCGTGGCGCATGCTGGTGACGCAGGCAAAGGTGCGCCGCGGGGAGACGGTCCTGGTCCTCGGCGCGGGGGGCGGGGTGGCCATCGCGGCGACCCAGATCGCGCGGTCCCTCGGCGCACGGGTCATCGCCACGGCTTCCACGGATGAAAAAGTGCGGCGGGCCCGGAAGCTCGGCGCCTCGGCCGCCATCAACTACCAGACAGACGTCGAGTGGGATCGCACGGTGCGTACGCTCACGGACAAGCGGGGCGTGGACGTCGTCGTCGAGACCGTGGGTGAGGCGACCTGGCCGCAGAGCATCCGCGCCCTCGGCAAAGGCGGGCGCCTGGTCACCTGCGGGGCTACCTCGGGTGCCATCGCTCAGACCGACATTCGCTACCTCTTTCGGCGCGAGCAACAGGTGCTGGGAAGCAACGGGTGGACCCACCAGGAGCTGCGGAAGGTCGCGGCCCTCGCGTTCAAGGGAAAGCTGAAACCGGTAATCGACCGGGTGCTCCCGCTGGAGCGGGCGGCCGACGGAGAAAGAGCCCTCGAGCAGAGGGAAGTGTTCGGCAAGGTGGTCATTCGGCCTCGCCGGTCCGGTGCTGCCCGATAACCTGGGTTATCTCTTCGAGTCGACGGTGCGTCTGGCGCCCGAGCGCACCGCTATCCTCCAGGGCGATGTCGCACTGACCTATGGCGAGCTGGACGGGCGCTGCAACCGGATGGGCGGAGCGCTCCGCTCCCTCGGTGCGGTGCCTGGAACGCGCGTGGCGCTGCTCTTCAACAACGATTTCCGCTTTCTCGAATCCCTCTTCGGCATCATGCGCATCGGGGCGGTGGCCGTGCCGCTCAACCTCCGGCTCGGCGATGACGCGTTGGCTCACGTACTGGCGGACGCCGAGGCGACGGTTCTGCTCACCAATGCCGCATTGGCCGAGCGCGCCGCGATGCTCCGCCGGCGCGTGCCCGCGGTGAAGGAAGTTGTGGGTGGGCGCGACTATGAAGAGCTCCTGCTCGCCGCTCCGCCCACGCTCGACCGCGGCACGACTGCCTTCGGAGACATCTGCATGCAGCCGTACACGTCCGGGTCCACAGGCAGGCCCAAGGGCGTGCTCCTGACCCACGGCGGGCAGGTGTGGAACGCCGACATGATGCGCAAGTCGCTGCTGGTGGACGAGACCGACCGCGCCCTGGTGGCCGTGCCGCTGTTCCACAAGAACGCGATGGCCGGGGCGGTGAAGCCGTTCCTGCTTTCCGGTGGGTCGCTCGCGATCCTGCCCGCGTTCGAAGCGGTCGAGGTGATCAGGGCGATCGAGAAGTTCCGCATCACCTATCTCACCGGCGTGCCCGCGATGTACCGGATGATCCTGGCAGAGACGGAGACACTGACACGCCACGATGTGACGTCGGTGCGCTATGCCGTCTGCGGATCCGCGGAAGTTCCCGACGAGCTGCTGGCGGAATTCCAGCGTGTGTTCAAGGCGCCCATCGCGGAGAGCTATGGGCTGACCGAAGGTGGGCCGGTCCCGATCTTCAACACGCGCTGGGGCATGAAAAAACGCGGCAGCTGTGGGCGCGAGGTGCCGGGGTCGGACGTGCGTCTCGTCGGTCCAGGCGGCGCGGACGTAGCCCCGGGAGAGACCGGGGAGATGTGGGTGAGGAATCCCGGGCTGGCGGCGGGCTACTGGAAGCGGCCGGACGAAACCGCCGCGCGGTTTCGCGACGGGTGGCTCCGGACCGGTGACCTGTTTCGGAAGGACGCCGAAGGCTACTTCTATTTCCTCGGCCGGACTGACGACATGATCAACGTGTCGGGGGAAAAGGTCTATCCCAAAGAGGTTGAAGACATCCTGCTGCGGCATCCGGACGTTCGCGATGCGTGCGTCGTGCCGGCGCCGCACGATAGCAAGGGTGAAGTGCCCATCGCGTTCGTGGTGACCAGGCGTCCGGAGATCACCTTCGAGGAGCTCAAGGCGTTCTACCTGCGGCACGGGGCACCGTATGCGTACCCACGACGTATCCAGTTTCTCGAGGCCTTGCCGTTGAACGGCGCCGGCAAGACCGACCGCGCGACACTGAAAGCGAAAGCCAGGGAGGAACCATGAGCTGGTCGGATCCCATCTCCCTTGGGGACCTCAAGCGTTCCCTGGAAGCGCCGCCGTTGCATCGCTTCCTGGGCCTGACACTGGTGAGTGCCACGCCGGGAACGGTGACCGTGGCCTTGCCGTACCGCGACGAGCTTCTCGCCGAAACATCTCCTCCGTATATCCATGGAGGCATCATCGCCACGCTGGCGGATGTTGCCGCCTGTTTTGCCATGATATCGACAGTGGGTTACGACGTGCCGACCGTAGACCTGAGAATCGACTACCTGAAACCGGCCGGGCCGGTAGCTCTCGAAGCGACGGGTCGAACGGTCAGGGCAGGAAAAATGACAGGCGTGGCCGACGTAGAAGTCCGGGACGCGGCGGGCCAGGTGGTGGCCGTCGCGCGGGGGCTGTTCAGCACTCACAGGAAGGGAGCCGCATCATGAGATTCGCAGCGTTCGCGCTGATGCTCCTGGCTGCCGGGGGCCAGGTGCAGGCACAGGATCGGGTCATCGCCATCACGCATGGCGTCGTGATTGACGGCAATGGCGGGGTACCGATCGAAGACGGCACCGTCATCATCCGCGGCGAGAAGATCGAGGCCGTGGGGCCAGCGGCCAGCGTCACGGTTCCGGCCGGCGCGCAGGTGATCGATGCCCGCGGCAAGAGTGTGCTCCCCGGGCTGGCGGACATGCACGTGCACCTCACCGGCGGCTGGGATGGCGTGGCCATAGACCTGCTCAGCTACCACCGCTACATGAACAGCCTGCTCTACGCGGGCGTCACGACCGTAATGGACGTCGGGAACGTCCAGCCCTACGTGCTCCAGCTCCGACAGGAGGTCGCGGCCGGGCGCCTGGTGGGACCGAGGATCTACGCCGCCGGCGTCATGATCGATGGGGCAGACCCGCGCTGGCCGCCGGCGGCATACACGGTGTCCTCGGTGGACCAGGTCCCCACGATCGTGGCGCGTCAGAAGCGCGACGGCGTCGACATCATCAAGGCGTACCAAGGTCTTTCACTCGGCATGGTGACGGCCCTCGTGCGCGAGGCGGCCAAGGACAGCCTCCGCGTGATCATGGATAACGCGAACGTCCCGCTCGACCGGGCGATCCAGGCCGGCGTCTATCTCGCCCACCTGCGAACCGGCGTCTCGGACGACGTCCTGCGCCTGATGAAAGAACGCGGCACGTACGTTGTGACGACGCTGATAAACGGGGAGCGCGCGCGGCGGAACCTCGATCTCAAGTTTCTCTACCAGCCGCTCATCAAGGACGTCATGCCGCCTTTCTTTCTGGACGATCTCAGGAAGTCCATCGCGTCGCGCCCGCCAGTGCAGCGTGACCAGGTGGATCAGCGGGTCAAGGCGCTCCTGACGGACGCGAAGCGCTACTTCGACGCGGGAATTCCCCTGGTGACCGGAACCGACGCGCCGTATCCCGGCAACTTCCAGGGCGAAGGGGTGCATCGCGAGCTGGAGCTGTACGTCGAAGCCGGGCTCACGCCGTTGCAGGCACTGAGCGGTGCCACCCGCAATGCCGCGCGGCTGATCAAGGGTGACAAGGAGTGGGGAACCCTTGCCCCGGGGCTGCGTGCGGATGTGATCGTCGTCGCGGGCCGACCCGACCGGAACATCGCCGAGTCGCGGAACGTCGAGGTAGTGATCCAGAAGGGGAAGGTCCTCGACCGCGCGTTGCTCCGGTACGATCCGAAAACCGATCCGGGCTACCGTACCGGCGCCTCGGCAGCGAATTGATCGATCACGTTACGATCGCCGGTCGCGAGCTGAAGGCCCTGGAGGCCGCGTTCGCGGCCGCGGGCCTGCCCGCCACGTATGGCGGCGCCCATTCGAACGGTATCACCCACATGTCCATCGTCGGATTTGCCGACGGTTCCTATGTCGAGCTGATCTCCACCCTGAGTCCTGGCGACCCCTCGCCGCTCTGGGCGCGGCACATGGCAACGGCAGGGAGCCCCAGCGCATGGTGCGTGGGGACACCCGATCTCACGGGACAGGTTTCGCAGCTGACGAGTCGAGGCGTGGCGGTGCGCGGGCCTGTGCCGTACACGCGCACGCGTAACGACGGCGTCGTCCTCGAGTGGGACGTCGCGTTCCTTGATGAGGGGGAGCCGGGGGCGGTACTTCCGTTCCTCATCCAGGACCGAACGGATCGCGCCTTGCGCGTGCAGCCATCGGAGGCGGTCACCGCGAGCGGGGTCGCGGGCGTGGCGGCCGTCGTGATTGGCTGCAAGGACGTGAAGGCCACTGCCACACGATTCGCGAAGGCTTACGGGTGGCCCGACGTTTCGACATCCACCCAGGTAGATGATGCATCGCTGGAACTGCGCCTGCTGCGCGTGGTGGGGAAGCCACTGATCCTCGCACAACCCCTGGGTGCGGCGTCGTGGCTCGCGAGACGCCTGGAGCGGTTTGACGAATCTCCCTGCGCATTCCTGTTGCGATCCGACAACTGGCGCGATAGCGAGAGCCGTCTCCGCTTCTCCGCGCGCAGCACCTGGTTCGGCGAGACGGCGCACTGGCTCCGACTACCCGACCTCCCGGACGTCCGCATCGGCGTGGTGCGGTAGCTACTTCGTTTCCCGCTTCGCCTCGTCCCAGAGGCGGTCCAGCGTTTCCAGCCCCGCCGTTGCCACATCGATGTTCCGCTCGCCGGCCAGCCGCTCGATGCTGCGGAACCGCGTCACGAAGCGGCCGTTCGCCTTCTCGAGCGCTGCGCGCGCGTCCACACCGGTTTTTCTCGCGAGGTTCACCACCGCGAAAAGCAGGTCACCCACTTCGTGCTCCAGCCGAGCGCGGTCCGCGCCGGCTTCGAGCTCCTCCTCCACCTCGCCCAGCTCCTCCCGGATCTTGTCGCGCGGACCGGTGTGATCGGGCCAGTCGAATCCGACGCCCGCGGCGCGTTCCTGAAGGCGGTGCGACATCACGAGCGTGGGCAGTGAGGGTGGCAGTCCATCAAGTACTCCTCGTCCCGAAGTACGACGTTCTGCCTGCTTGGTTCTCTCCCAGCCTTGATGGCCCGTTCCCGCGAACCCCGGGCTCACGCCCGGGGTCGGCGATAGCGTGGAGTGGGATTGCTCGTGGGGAGCGCCCGACTCGCTGAAGAGGTGCGGATGGCGGCGCCACATCTTTCGTTCAACGGCATTGGTGACGTCTTCCGGGCCGAATTCGCTTTTCTCTTCGCCGATCACGATCTGGAAGGCGAGGTGGAGCATCATGTCGCCGAGTTCGTCGCGCATTTCGCCGGTTTTGCCTTCACCGATTGACTGGTCCAGCTCGAGGACCTCTTCCACGAGGTAGGGACGAAGGCTCTCGCGCGTTTGCGCGGCGTCCCAGGAGCAGCGTTTCCTGAGGTCGCGCACGAGGTCTACGACGCGTCCAAGCGCTGATGCTGCTTGCATTTGGGTATTCATGCCGGTTACAATACCCGGGCTTTCGTGACCGGGTCAACAGAGCTTCTTCGCGAGCGGGCGTGGTTGGAAATAGACCTCGCCAACCTGGTCGCCAACGCCCGGGTTGTTCAAGGCGCTGCACGCGGTGCGCGGCTGCTCCCGATGGTGAAGGCCAATGGGTATGGGTTGGGCGCGGTGCCGGTGGCGAAGGCACTCGAAGCGACCGATCCGTGGGGATTCGGCGTCGCGACGATAGACGAAGGGGCGGAACTGCGCGCGGCCGGCATTCGCCGGCCGATTGTTGTTTTTATACCAGCGCTTCCCGGTAGTGAGTCCCGGTACCTCGAGTGGGAACTGCAGGCCGTGCTGGACGATCCGGTGCTCATCCAGCAATGGACGTCGCCGTACCAGCTGGAGATCGACACCGGCATGGGGCGGAGCGGGGTGCGGTGGGACGCACCGGATATTGGCCGCTGCCGCACGGCGCACCTGCAAGGTGCGTTCATGCATTTCCACTCGGCCGAAGACAACCAGGCTTCGGTGCGGGAGCAGTGGTTGCGATTTCAGCAGGCGGTCGGCCGACTCGGTGAGCGCCCCGGCCTGCTGTTCGTAGCGAACAGCGCGGCGGTGTGGCGGCTGGACGCAGGGCTCGACCTGGTGCGGCCGGGGATCTTCCTCTACGGCTGCCAGCCGATGGCTGATGTGCCGGAACCGAAAGCGGTCGCGAGCCTGCGGTCGCGGGTGGTAAGCCTGCGCGACATCGGCAAAGGCGAGTCAGTGAGTTACGGCGCGGAATGGAAAGCGCCGAGAGACGCGCGGATCGCCACCGTTGGGTTCGGATATGTGGATGGGCTGCACCGCTCGGCGCAGGGCAAGGCGCAGGTGCTGATCGGGGGTCGGCGGTTCCCGATCGTGGGTCGTATCACGATGGACATGATTCTCGCGGACGTGACCGGGTCAGGGGTGACGGTGGGTGACCGTGTCACTCTCGTGGGCGAGGATGGTACCGAGCGGATCACGTGGGATGATCTCGCCGAGTGGGTCGGGACGAATACCTACGAGATGATGAGTCGCATAGGGACGCGGGTCGAGCGGGTCTATGTCTGAACGGCGTAACCGCGGTCGGTTCGCGATCATCGTCCTCGACGGGCTGGGCATCGGCACGGCGCCGGACCAGGTGGCCTACGGCGATGCGGGCAGCGACACCCTGGGCAACGTGGCCCGCGCCGTTGGTGGATACCGCCTGCCGTACCTGGAGTCGCTTGGCCTGGGTTGCTGTCGCCCGCTGGCAGGCATGGCCTGCGGATCCGCACGAGCGGCGCACGGGGTCGCGCTGCCGCGTTCGCCGGGGAAGGACAGCACCACCGGGCACTGGGAGATCTGTGAGGTGCTGCTCGACGAGCCGTTTCCGACGTACCCTCGCGGGTTTCCGCGCGAGGTGATGGCGGGATTCGAGCGGCTGACGGGCCGGGGGACGCTGGGGAACAAGGCGGCCTCGGGCACGGCGATCATAGAAGAATTCGGCGCCGAGCACATGCAAAGCGGCCGGTGGATCGTGTACACCTCGGCCGATTCGGTCTTTCAGGTGGCGGCGAACGAGAGCGTGGTGTCGCTGGGGGAACTGTACGCGGCCTGTGAGACCGCCAGGCGATTCCTGCGGGGGACCCACGCAGTCTCCCGGGTGATTGCCCGTCCATTTGCCGGAAAGCCGGGTAGCTTTGTGCGTACCGCCAACCGTCGCGACTTCTCAGTCGAGCCGATGCGGCCGACGCTGCTGGACCGGCTCGCGGAGGCAGGGGTACCGCGGGTGGGGGTAGGGAAGGTGGATGACCTGTTTGCGGGGCGCGGAATCGCGAGCCGGCACACCGCCACCAACGCGGATGCGTACCGGATGATCGCCGAGGAGCTGGACCGGATGCCGGAGGGCCTGCTCTTCGTGAACGTGATCGAGTTCGACCAGTCCTGGGGGCACCGAAACGACGTTGCGGGGTTTCATGAGGGGCTCCGGGAGCTCGATGTGGCCCTGCCCGCCCTGCTGGACCGGCTGCGGGACGACGACCTGGTGATCTTTACCGCCGATCATGGCAACGACCCGACGACGCCGTCCACCGATCATTCGCGCGAGGCGGTGCCGGTACTGGTCGCCGGACCCCGGGTGAACGCGGTCTCCATCGGGACGCGGCAGTCGTTTGCGGACCTGGGCGCCACGGCAGCGGAGTACTTCGGGCTCGCGCCGGCAACAGGGGCTTCGTTCCTGCGGGAGGTCGCGCCGTGGGCGACGCGCTAGTCGAGGCCGCGCGGGAGCAGCAGCTCAAGGCGTATGCGCCGTACAGTCGGTTTCTCGTGGGCGCGGCGCTGGAGGCGGAGGACGGCAGGATCTTCACGGGGTGTAACGTGGAGAATGCGTCATACGGCCTGACGAATTGTGCCGAGCGCGTGGCGCTGGGCACGGCGGTCTCGGCGGGCGCGCGGAAGTTCAGGCGCATCGTGATCGCAACGGATGCGGAACCGCCATCGGCGCCGTGCGGCGCGTGCCGGCAGGCGCTGGCGGAGTTCGGTGACATCGATGTTGAAGCGGTGAGTCCCCGCGGCCGGCGCGGCTGGCGCCTGGTCGAGCTGATCCCCTCGAGCTTCGGACCGAAGGATCTCGGACGATGAAAATGGGCAAGGTGATCGGCACGGTGGTGGCGACGCGGAAGGATCCGTCGCTGGAAGGGGTCAAGCTGCTCGTGGTGGAGAACCTGACCCTCGACCTCAAGCCCGAAGGCGGGTACGTCGTCGCGGTGGACGCCGTGGGGGCGGGTTCGAAGGAAGTCGTGCTGTATGCGAGCGGCTCGTCCGCCCGGCAGACGGCAAAGACGAAGGATCGCCCGGTAGACGCGGTGATCATGGCCATTCTTGATTCATTCGAGGCACATGGGAAGAACGTTCGGCTGGCGTAGCGCACTGCTCCTCTTTGCCGCCGCCTGCTCCGCGGAGCGGGTGACGGCGCCGGGTGTCTGCCCGCAGTTCTGCGCGGGCGTGTCGATCACGTCGCGGGATACCGTGCTGACCACGGCCGTGTACGGGGACAGCACGTACACCGGCTATGTCCAGCCCTTCACTGCCAACGAGCTGATCATCACGAGCGGCGGCACAAATTCGCGCGCGGTGCTCCGGTTCTTCCGCCTCCTCGACACCATCCAGATCAACCTGAACGACACGTCGCGCCGCCCGGTGGTCGCCACGGACTCGTTCCGGGTCATGGTGGTGACCGGCCGCCGGTCGAGACTCACCGGCCTGACGTTGTCGCTGTACCGGCTACCGTACACGGTGGACACGACATCCACCTACACAGACGTCGCCCCGTATTTTGCCGACTCGATGTTCATCCGTGATTTCCCGGTGGCGGACTCGGTGACGTTCGACTCGCTCTTCATTTCCATTCCGACCACCGCGCTCGCCCCGGTGCCGGGGGACAGCGGGCGCTACGCGCTCGGCATTGCGCTCAAGTCACCCACGCCGGCGTACCTTGCGCTGGGCGCAGCGGAAGGTTTCGTCGGCGCCACGCTGAGCCGGTTCGTGCAGGTGGATTCGATTCCCACCGTACGAGCGAAGCGCGAAACCGTGGTGTCGGCCGCGCTCGATACCCACATTGCCCCACCGACGGGCGCCGTCCCCGCTGGCGTGCTCGCGATTGGGGGCGCGCCCTCGGCACGCACGTTCTTCCGGTTCAATGTGCCGAACGCGATCATCGATTCGTCGAACGTGGTGCGGGCGACACTGCTGCTGATCCCGGCGGCACCGGCCACCGGCGCGCCGGGTGACACGCTGGTCCTGCTTCCCCACGGCGTTTCCAGTGACATCGGCCCGAAGTCGCCGGTCCAGCAGGCGGTCGTGGACAGCTCCGGCATCACGGGCGCGCGGGTAGTGCCCGGCAGCGCCGACACGATCAAGGTCGATGTGACGTTTCTCGTCCAGAACTGGAAGTCCGATTCGCTGCCTCCCGTGCGAACGATCATGGTGCGGCAGAGTCCCGAGGGCAGCTCCTTCGGGCAGGTCCGTTTCTGGTCCACGAACGATGCGTTGCGGCGCCCGGTCCTCCGGGTGACTTACGTGCCGCCGCTCAGCTACCAGGGTCGCTGATGATGCGCTCGACTATCTCCGCCTCTATCGTGGCCTTGCTGGCCGCCGCGCCGCTCCAGGCGCAAAACTCGGCGTACGGCGTACTGGGCATCGGGTTCCCGTCCGCCCCATTCGGCACCGCGGCCCGGGCCATGGGTGGCGGACCCAGCGCGACCGACCCGCAGTCCTTCGTCAATCCCGCCGCGCTCGGCAACGTGCCGTCGCTCTTCGTGCAGGCCGCGTCGATGCAGGAGTTCCGCAGCTACTCCATTGGCAGCGTGAACGCCAGCGGCCTGCGGCAGAACCGGTTCCCGTACGCCGTGGTGGCAGGACCCCTCGGGCCGAGGTTCGTCTATTCCCTGGGCTTCGACTCCTATGCGGAACG
>CAMDCH010000031.1:0-16243 GCA_945889655.1 bacterium HR33 | reverse complement strand
ATGTTGCGCCCTTCCAGCTTGGGATCCATCTCGATCTTGCCGATGTCCTGCAGCACCTGCATGACTCGCTCGAGAACCACGCGCCCCAGCTCCGGATGGGCAACCTGTCGACCACGGAACATCATGGTCAGCTTCACCTTGTTGCCTTCTTCCAGGAAGGCCCGGGCGTGCCGCGTCTTGAAATCAAAGTCGTGGTCATCGATGCCCGGGCGATACTTCACTTCCTTCATCTGGATCACGTGCTGCTTCTTCTTGGCCGCGCGGGCTGCCTTGGCCTGCTCGAAGCGGTACTTGCCGTAATCCATCACCTTCACGACGGGCGGACGCGCCAGCGGCGCCACTTCCACCAGGTCGAGTCCCGCTTCATTCGCGAGACGCATTGCTTCTTCCAGCTGCACTACTCCGAGCTGCGCGCCATCGGCTCCGATGAGCCGGACCGGGCTGATACGAATCTGCCGATTGACCCGGATGCGCTGCTCTTGCTTTTCGTTTTGGATGGTCAGTTGTCCCCCTCGGCTCTCGTATCTCGCTCCTTGCTAGAGTTTGGCTTCACCCCGGGCTTGCGCCCGGGGTTGGCGACCATCGGCGGCATGTCGGCCATTGCGGGCGCCGCCGCAGCCCACGCAATCAAAAAGCGGACCCCTGATTTCCAGGAATCCGCTGAAACGGACGGTGAGCCGTCCGGCTTTCCATCGGAACCCTGGACGCGCGCCAAATGGCGGCAGAAGGGTGAAGCGCCGAAGCGCTTGCTTATCAAATTGTAAACCGAACGTACCCGTGGCCTCAGGGGGTGTCAAGTCGCTGGTAAATAAAGGATTTACCATCCTGAATCACACGCCCCAACCCCTGCTCAGGATCGTGCTCGAAGACCAGGGTCCAGGATTCCTGGAACGCGCGTGCCACCAGTTTTCGCTTGCTCTCGAGCGTCCGGAGAGGCTCGACATCGTAGCCCATAATCCATGGCAACGGCACATGCGCCGTGGTCGGCATGACATCGGCCAGGAAGCAGGCCGTTTCTCCCCCGTTGCTGACCAGCACCGACTGGTGAAACGGCACATGCCCCGGCGTGGGCCAGACGCGGATCCCCGGCAGAACCTCCGCTTCCCCATCGACGAGGCGCCAGCGGCCCGCGGTCGCAACCGGTTCGAAGTTGTGAGGCAGGTAGCTCGCGGCGGTCCGCTCGTTGGTGTGCAAGGCGTAGTCCAGCTCGCCCTTCTGCACGACGTAGGTCGCGTTGGGGAACGAGAGAAGAGCGGGTTGGCCCTTCGCTGCGCTCAGGGCGGCGCGGGTGGGCGGGTTGTCGAGTGAAATCGATTCGATAAACGTGTTACCGCCGGCGTGGTCGAAATGAAGATGGGTGTTAATGACGGTCTTCACGTCCGCCGGTTTGTAGCCCGCATCGGCGAGCGCGTCCTCCAGCTGAGTCGGGCCCGACTTCCCCGTGTTCTCCACTCCATAGATCTGGAGAAACTTCTCCGACTCCTTGTTGCCCAGTCCCGTGTCAATCAGCACGAGGCCGTCGTCGTGCTCGATGAGGAGGCAACGCATGGCCAGCGGGATCCGGTTCCGTTCATCCGGCGTAATCTTCTTTTCCCAAAGCGGCTTGGGTACCACACCGAACATCGCGCCCCCGTCGAGGCGCTGGAGGCCGCCTTCGAGCAGGTGACACCGTAGCCGGCCCACCCTTAACGTCTTCGCCAGCATCACAGCTCTCCCATCGATTCAGGACGCGCGCGCCGTTTTCCGCCTCGGCGCCGCTTCCGGCCGCGGCGCCGGATCAATTCCTCGAGCTCACGAAGCGTGGTGGCGCCCGCATCCTGCGCCAGCGCGAGCAGGCGCTGCAAGAGGCGGGCGGTCGCGAGGGCGTCCGGCCCGGCGCGATGCCGCTGCTCGACCTCGATCCCGAAGTAGTACGAGAGGCTGTCGAGGCTGCGGGACTTCACTCCCGAGAGGAGGCGTCGCGCCATGTTGATGGTACAGACGCGCGGTCCTTCCAGGACCACGCCTCGTGCGCGCCGCATCTCCTGCGAGAGAAAACGCCAATCGAAGCCCACGTTGTGCGCCACGAAGACCCGTCCCGCGAGCACCGACAGTACGTCATCCGCGATCGCTTCGAACGGCGGGAGCGAGCGGACCATCGCATCAGTGATGCTCGTAACAGCCGAGACCTTTGGTGGAATCGGCCGGCCGGGATTGACCAGGGAGTCGAAGAGCACCTCGACATCCCTTCCCTTCACCGCCACGACCGCGATCTCGGTGATCCGGTCGCCGTTGCCGTACATCCCGCCAGTGGTCTCGCAATCGACCACGGCGAAGGAAACCTCGGCGAGCGCCGGTGCGGCGCTCGCCGGGGCGACGAGCATCCAGCGGCCGTCACCCAGCCGTCCGACGCGAGGGTCTGCGCCGAGGAGGGCAGCCACCAGTCGATCTGCTACCAGCACCGGCGCCTGCGGGATGCCCATGACTCGCTTGGTAAGTGTGTGACTGTCGGCGGGGCCTTCGGCGAGGAATACGAGCGCCCGGTCAACGAGCGTGCCTTGAGGGTGTACTACGAGGCCTTGGGGCACTGATTACGCTGATGCTCGCTGATAAACGCTGATTCTCATGCGTCCAAGCTAACGATTGCGGAGCGCGTAGCTCAGGGTTTCCAGCTCGAGGGTGAGGTTGACGCTCTTGACCGCGACATCGGCCGGGACCGAGAGCTGCACGGGCGCGAAATTGAGCACGGCCTTTACGCCCGCGACGACGAGCTGGTCGACGGCCTCCTGCGCCACTTCGGCCGGCGTCACGATCACGGCGATGTCGATCGGTTCGGCCGTAAGGTCGCGGACCATCCCCTGCACGTCACGAATCACCAGTCCGTTCCACTGGGCGCCGATCTTTCGCGGGTCACGGTCGTAGATGGCCTGGATATGGAAGCCGCGCTGGCCGAAGCCGCGGTAGTTGACCAGGGCGCTGGCCATTTTTCCCGCGCCGACGAACACCACCCGATACGGTTTCTGGAGGCCGAGGATATCGCGGAGCCGAAGTGAGAGCTCGGCCACCGAATAACCCAGTCCCCGCTTGCCGAATGAACCAAAGAAGGAGAGATCCTTGCGGACCTGGGCGGAGGTGGTGCCACCCCGTGAGGCGAGCTCCTCGGAGCTGACCGTAGGCGTGCCCACGTCGTCGAACGCTTCGAGCGCCCGGAGATACAGAGAAAGACGCCTGACCGTCGACTCAGGAATTCGTCGCATGCGAGTTTGTGAAATCGTTCACAATGTACGGGTTCTCAGGTTTCCGTCAACGATCGCCCGGACCGAAAGAGTGTCACAAGTTTATCCGGGGCAAGCACTTCAGCACGTGACGTCGGGTCAATCCCGAGGTCGCCCAAACGTGACGCAACCCTCTCCTTCTCCGTCCCCCACACGCTTCGCAGGCTCCGGCCAATCTGCTTGCGCCGCTGTGAGAACAACGCCGCGTTGAACTCCCGGAACGCGCGATGCTCGGCAGGCGAGATCATCGGCTCCGCAAGCGGCGTGAGCCTGACGACCGCCGAATCCACCTTGGGAGGGGGCGAGAAGGCTCCCGCACGAACTGTGAAGAGCCGCTCGACCTGCGCCACGGCCTGCACTCCAACGGTCAGCGCGCCATAGGTCTTCGATCCAGGGGACGCGGCGAGACGCTCCGCCACCTCCCTCTGGATCAGCATGACGACTACTGACGGGAGTGGTGGGGTAAGCGCCTTCTCGATCAAGGGAGACGTGATGTAGTAGGGGATGTTGCCGATCACTTTGGCGGTGCGCGGTGCGCGGTGCTCGGTGCTCGCGTTCCGGATCAGGTCCCACCAGTCGACCTCGAGGGCATCACCCTGTACCACGCGCACATTCGGGAAGGTTACCGCTGCGCTGGCGAGTGCCTCGTCCTTTTCTATTGCCACAACCTGACCTACTCGCGGGGCGAGACGGGCGGTGAGTGTGCCCCTCCCCGGACCTATCTCGAGGACAACGTCATCTGGCTGGGGATTGATCGCGTCGACGATCCGGTCCAGGATGGCCGGATCGGAGAGAAAATGCTGCCCGAGGCGGCGACCCACTCAGCCGCGGTAGACGAGCAGCGTGCGGTCGTCAGCGGGACTGGGCGCGTGGAGGGTCACGGCGTCGAACACCTCGTTCACGATCTCCGCGGGGGGCCGGGCGCGATGACGATGCACGAGATCGAGGACGCGCGGTTCACCGAACTTCTCGCCAGCCTCGTTGCGGGCGTCGATGATTCCGTCCGACACGAGCACGAGCAGGTCCGAGTCCGGAAGCCAGGCGCACTCCGCCCCCCTGACATCGGCGTGGCCCAGGCCGAGCGGCGGCGAGGTGGCTCCCAGGCGCTCGGACGTGCCGTCGGGCAACAGCCGGAATGCATGGGGATGGCCAGCGTTGGCGTACCGGATGCGTCGCAGCTTCATGTCGACGACGCCGTAAAACACCGCGAGATGCATCTCGGTGCGGGATAATTCCGGGGCGATCGACTTGAGCAGGCGCTGGAGCGCGTCGTCCGGCGTAAGAGCGTTCATGGCGTGGATGCCCGCGGCCGAAAGAGTCAGGGCCATGATCAGCGCGGCACTGAATCCGTGCGAGGACACATCGCCCAGCATGATCCCCGTGCGTTCGGGCGAGAGCCGGACAAACTCGTAGAAATCCCCACCGACGCTCTCGGCGGGCTCGCATCGCGCGCCGACCGCGGTCTCGAGTCCCACGGCGGCGGGCCTTGGTAGCAAGCGGAGCTGGAGATCATGCGCCAGCTCGAGCTCGCGCCGCACCCGCATCTGCTGTCGGTCGCGATCCACCAGGCGGGCGTTCTCGATCGCGGCGGCAATCTGCCCCGCGATCGCGGAGACGAGCCGGCGCTCACCATGGGTAAAGGCATCCGCGCCGAGCCGGTCGGTCAGGTTGATCACGCCCACGGGGCGGGGCGATCCCTCGGGCGAGGGATACATGATGGGCACGCTGAGGAAGGCGTGCCCGCGGTACGAGGGATCGAGACCGCGGCCCGGCGTACTCCACTGCCGGTCGTCGGGATCGAAGCCGATCATGCGGCGCTCGCGAAAGACGCGCGCCGCGATGGACGAGGGGTCGTCCACCTCGACCGCGGTCACCTTGGTCAGGTCCACGCCGAATCCCGCGACGGGCCGCAGGAGCCGTCCCGCCTCGTCGATCACCATGATGGACGACCGCCGCGCGCCGACGACATCGCTGACCTCGCGGACGATCCGCTGGGCGGCTTCCTCCAGCCGGATCGTATGGCCGAGGACCTCCGTGATCGAGTACAGGAGCTCGATTTCCTCGAGGCGGTCGGCCAGGTCCTCGGCCAGCCGCAGCGTGTCGACTTCGGCGGAGAGGAGCTGGGAGAGGATGGGTGCGAGTTGCTCACCGGCCGCGGGGGCCCGTTCGCCGTCCGCAACGACCTCGTACCAGTACCCGTCGAGACCCAGGAGGGGGGCAATCCAGCGGTGTTCTTCGGGAGCACGCTCGAGACCGAGCGCGCCGACCTTCACCCTGGGGGGCACCGCACCTTCACAGCCGGCCACCGGCCGCAGGCGTCCGCGGGCATAGCGCCAGAGGCGCACCTGCGAACCAACCAGCGAACCGAGGGACTGGAGAAGTGCGTCGAGCCTGTCTAGGCGCGGCGCAGAATCATGCAGATGGAGTTTCCTCGGTCGTTGAACGAAACGTCGTCGACCAGCTGCCTGATGAGAAAGAGCCCGCGGCCGTCGGAACGCTCCAGGCGGTCGGGCCCGGTGGGATTGGGGATGCTGCCGGGATCGAAACCATCACCTTCGTCACACACGTGCACCGCGATGCCCGCGCCGTCCACCTGGACGCGGACGTCCACGGACTTGGCCGGATCGAGGCAGTTGCCGTACACGATGGCGTTCGACAACGCTTCGCTCAACGCCACCCGGAGGTTGAAGCGCGCGGCTCTTGCACCGAGTCCCGACGCCAGGCAATGGCGCGCGATGACATCGACCACCTCTTCTACCACCTGGAGGTCGGTGGGCACCCGCAGGGAAATCGCCGCGTCGCTCCCGCGCCGCACGCAGAGACGCAGCGGCGCGAACGCATCCGGGTTGAACCCGGACGGTTCAGAATCCTGCGAGAGCGGTAGCGGCGGAGTCGGCAATATTAAACAGGGAATCGAGCTTGGTGAGCTCGAAAAGGGTGCGCAGGTCTTCATTGAGACCGGCGAGGCGGAGCTCGCCCTCCGCTTCCCGGATGGTGCGGGAGAGCGACACGAGGACGCCGAGGCCCGACGAATCGATGTAGCCGGTATTGGTGAAATCGATCAGGAACTTGCGATCACCAGTTTCCAGTGCCTCGGTGATCTTCTGCTTGAGCTCCCGCCGGTTCCCCACGATCAGCTGCCCGTCGACCCCGATGATCATCACGCCCTTCGGGTCTTTCTTGACCGAAAAGCTCATTCGGTTACTCCCGCTGATTGAAGCAGTGTGACGGCCGCCACGTCGACCACGTCCTGGGCGCTCGCGCCGCGCGAGAGATCCGCCATGGGACGGGCCAGGCCCTGAATGATGGGGCCGATCGCATCCGCGCCGGCCAGCCGCTGTACCAGTTTGTATCCGATGTTGCCGCTGTCAAGGTCGGGAAAGACCAAAACGTTCGCCCGGCCAGCCACCGAGGACCCCGGGGCCTTCCGTTCGGCGACCTGTGGCACGAGCGCTGCGTCTCCCTGGAGCTCGCCGTCGCACGCGATGGCGGGCGCCAGCCGCCGGAAATGCTCGACCGCGTTGCGGACCTTGTCCACCCGCGGTCCCGCCGCGCTTCCCCTGGTGCTATATGAGAGAAAGGCCACCACAGGCTCGTCACCCACGACCGTTGCGCGATCCCGCGCGGCAGTCACCCCGATCTCGGCCAGCTGGTGCGCAGTCGGATCAGGCACCACGGCGCAATCAGTAAACGTGTACACGCCCGGACCGACAACCATGTAGAAAGCGCTGCTGACCGTGTTGATCTTTGGCGCCGTCCCGATCGCCCACAACCCGGCGCGGATCACGTCGGCGGTGGGACAGGTGCATCCCGCCACCGCCGCATCAGCCATTCCGAGCGCCACCATGCCTGCCGCGAACCGCACCGGGTCACTCGCGAGCCTGCGCGCATCATCCATCGAGCCCGCCTTTTCCGGCTTGCGGTCCCTGAGCAATTCCGCCACTCGGCCGACCCGTGGATCCCGCACCGTCTTTTCCAGCAGGATCACGCGGGCCATCCCCTGCCCTTCGATGATCCGTCCGGCCTCGCGGACCCGGTCGTCCCACCCTTCCGCGAGCACCACGGTCTTGCCCAGCGCGGCGGCACGCCGGTGCAGCGTGTCGCGAAAGCTCACCGGCCGAGCTTGGCCTTGAATGCCTTCAGAACTTCCGGATGGACAAAGGGGCTGACGTCGCCGCCGAGGCGCGCGACCTCGCGCACCAGGCTGGACGAGAGATAGGTGAGATGGACCGCGGGCACCATGAAGATGGTTTCCAGCTCCCCGTGAAGCTCGCGATTCATCAATGCCATCTGGAACTCGTACTCGAAATCGCTCACCGCGCGCAGGCCGCGCAGGACCAGGCTCGCCTTCGACCGACGGGCGAACTCCGCCAGCAGTCCGTCGAACGATTGCACGTCGACCCGGGACTCGTCCTTGAACACAGCCCGGAGCAGGTCGAGCCGTTCCGGGAGCGGGAACATGGGTGTCTTGGTGGAATTGACGGCGACGGCGACGATGACGCGATCCACGAACTGGAGGCTCCGGCGCACGAGATCCTCGTGCCCCCGGGTGACGGGGTCGAACGAACCGGGATAAATCGCGATACGGGTCACGGGGCGTAGCAGAAGGTTAGCGCGATGTCACCGTAGCGGCGGGTGTCATCCCCGGCCAGCGCAACGCGGGCGGCATGCTCCACGCCGAGGACGCGGGCGAACGAGCGTTCGCGAAAGACCTTCACAAGCCGCTCTGCCTGGTCGGTGCTGTAGGGAGGATCCGCGAAGGCCACGTCGTAGGCGCGGGGTCCCAGCGTGGAGACGAAACGCAGCGCGTCGCCGCGATGGATCTTCACGCGTTCTTCCGCGTCGAGGACCGACACGTTGGCGCGAAGGACGTCCAGCGACGGCTTGGACATTTCCACGAAATCCGCGTGCTGGGCACCCCGCGAGAGGGCCTCGAGCCCCAAGGCGCCCGATCCCGCAAACAGGTCGAGGACATTGGCGCCCGGGATTTCGGCGGCGAGGATGCTGAACCAGGCTTCCCGCACGCGGTCGGCCGTTGGGCGTACGCGGCGGTCGCTGGGCGGCTTGAGGCTGCGCCCGCGGAACTCGCCCGCGATGATGCGCATCAGTCGGCGGGCTTGAGCTGCATGACCCGGCCCTGGAGATCGGGTGAGCGACCGAAATCGTTCAGCTCCAGGCGGAACGCCACGTCGAGCCGGTCCTTCAGCCATCCGTCACCGACGCGATCCGCCCAGTCGAAGCCGATGGCGTCCAGCCGGCCGGTCGCATCGTCGATGGTGAACTTGAGATGATTCGCGCCCACGGTGCGCGGGTCGCGGGCGCGGGCGCCGGCAACGCCGAAAACGGGCATGGGATTCCCCATCCCGCACGGCTCCAGGTGCCGGAGCAGTTTCTCGAGATCGTAATCCAGGTCCTTCAGGGACACGACCGCGTCCACGTGCTGCGTGGGGACGAGGTCCTCGGGGGTCAGGCACTCCCGGGCGCAGGCGTTGAACGCCTCCCGGAACTGGTCCACCCGATCGGCGCGCAGGGTGAGGCCCGCCGCCATGCGGTGACCGCCGTACCGCGTGAGGTGCTCAGCGCATTTCGTCAGTGCGTCGTGGAGGTTGAATCGCGAGATGCTGCGGCCGGACCCCTTGGCCTCGTCGCCTTCCACGGCCAGCAGGATGGCGGGCCGCCCGTACCGCTCCACCACCCGTGACGCCACGATGCCGATGACCCCCGGGTGCCAACCCTCCCGTGCGAGTACGAGCGCGTAATCGCGCTCGAGATCGAGCGACGCTTCTACCGATTCGACCGCCTGCTCCAGGATTGCCTGGTCCATCGCCTGCCGGCGCTCGTTGAGCGCTTCGAGCTTGATCGCGAGCGCGTTGGCTTCGTCCTCGTCATCAGTCAGCAGCAGCCGGACGCCGTCCATCGCTTCCGCGACCCGTCCCGTGGCATTGAGACGGGGCCCGAGAACGTACCCGACATGGCCCGCGCGGACGGTCTTCCCTTCCAGGCCCGCGACGCGCACGAGGGCCTGCACGCCCGGCCAGCGGGACTCGTTCAGCAGGCGGAGCCCGTATTTGGTGAGGATACGGTTCTCGCCGACCAGCGGGACGATATCGGCCACGGTGGCCAGGGCGACCAGGTCGAGCAGGTGCAGGGGAAAGTTTTCCGAGAGACCGAGCCTGGGCGCGAGCGCCTGGGCCAGCTTGAAGGCGACCCCGGTGCCGCACAGCTCGCGGCCCGCTCCCGCGTGATCGGCTCGCTGCGGATTGATGACCGCGTCCGCGGGAGGCAGCTCGCCGGGCAGATGGTGATCGCTGACGATCACCCGCATGCCCAGCTCCTTCGCGCGCGCGACCGACTGGAGTGCGGTGGTGCCGCAATCGCAGGTCACGATGAGCGAGGCGCCGGCTTCCTGCGCCGCGGCGATACCGGCGGGCCCGAAGTCGTAACCGTCCCGCGTGCGGTGAGGAACGAAGGGCACCACGTTCGCGCCGCCGGCCCTGAGAAGCCGGGTCAGCAGCGTAGTCCCGCACTGCCCGTCCACGTCATAGTCGCCGTGGACGAGGATCACCTGGCCGGCGCGGACGGCTTCGATGATGATTTCGACGGCGACCGCCATGTCCGGCAGCGCGTACGGGTCAATCAGGGCTTCCAGCCGCGGCCGCAGGAATTGCTTGGCCGTCTCCACCTCTCCATGGCCCCGCTGGATCAGCAGCCGGGCCAGGAGCGGCGGGATGTGGAGGGTGGCGGCGAGCGCCGCGACGTCATCGGCTGACGGCTCGCGGGCGACGCGCCAGCGGGACGCCAGCGCGATCACACCGCCCCGGAGTCGTAGATCAGTACGCCGCAGCCCTCACAGCTGGCCGTGCCGCGGCCGCCCTGGATCTCCTGCCGGCGATGAATCGGCATGGCGGTATAGCAGTGCCCGCAGGCCGCACCCTTGAGCGGGTACATGGCGAACGGAGTGTTGCCCTTCCTGATCCGCTCGTACCGGGTGAGCAACGGTTTGCTCACGCCTTTCGCCACGCCGTCCCGTTCGCCGCGGGCGGCATTGAGCTTCTCCATCAGCTCGGCGCGCTGGGCGTCGAGCTGTTCGCGCCGTGGGAGCTGCGCGGTGCGCGCCTCTTCCACGGCCTTCTCGACTTCCGCCACCCGCTTCACCGCCTCGTCGACCTTGTCGGCGGAACGCATCCACTCCGCTTCCTCTTTCGCAAGCACGGAGCGGGCAAGGTCCAGCTCGGCCATGAGCGTGGCCGCTTCCTTGGCGCCGCGGACGAACTCGAGGCGCTGGCGGCGGCGTTCCTGCATCACGCGATAGCCTTCGATCTTCTCCTCCAGCTCGTTGCGACGCGTGCCGGCCTCGTCGACTCCCTTCTTCGCGCCGGCCAGGTCACCCTCGAACTTCGCCAGTTGAGCGTCCAGCTCCGCCAGCTCCGGATCGAGGGCCTTCACCTCGGCCTCGATGGCCGTGACGGCCTGGTCCTGCTCCTGCAGCGCCAGCAATGCGACGAGATCTGATTCCAAGCTCATCCTCCTATCGAATGACGTTCCAGCGTCCGGGCCTCTTCCTGCGTTTCTCGGCCGCCAACTCTCGTTCCTGACCAGCCATCACTTCCTGCTCCTGACCCTTCGCCAGTGGCAGCTGACTGGCGATTTCCTTCTGCCGTACCTCCACTGCACGGGCCTGTACGCTGTTGATCTCGGCCTCTACGGTTTGGTCAACGGCCATCCCCGCCCAGTCCTCACCTAACAACTCATGCAGCAACACCTGGGCACCTCCCTGCACGGAGCCGAGAACATCCGTGGCCGGCACGGATTCAGGGGTCCCGCCCAGAATCTCAAGCAGCTCGCGCTCCGGCTCCCCAGCCCAACTGAAGTCCTTGAGCCCTTCCACGATTCTCGCGCGCCATTCGGGATGATGCACCATCACGCGCAAAAGGTTACGCTCGGAGGTCGGGCGGCCCCGCCGCGGCGGTGGTGCTGCTGGCCGGTCCGCCTTCCCCGCCGGCGTTGACGCCCGGACTACGACGACACCGGACGCGAGCTGCATTTCCCGCGTGATCGACGCGAGCGAAATGCCGAGCACTTCCGACACTCGGCTGACATAGAGATCACGGGTCACCGGGTCGGCAGCGGCGCGCAACGTGGGGAGGAGCCTGTCCAGCGCCTTTCGTTTGCCACCGAGCGACGAGAGCCATCCCTTGCGGTCGAGGAGCTGGAGCTTCCGCTCCAGGATGTCGATCGCGTCGTCCAGCACGTCATTGACCGCCTTGGCGCCGCCCTTGGCAGCGAGCGTATCCGGGTCCTCGCCCTCGGGCATCGTGGCGACGCTGACGCGCAGCGACGCAGCGAGCAGCTGGTCCCCGGTGCGGAACGTGGCGCGCAGGCCCGCGGCGTCGCTGTCATACAGGAGCGTCACGTCGCTGGTGTAGCGCTTGATGAGCTGGGCCTGCTCGGCGGTGAAGGCGGTCCCGAGCCCCGCCACTACGTGCTCGATGCCGGCTTCGACCAGGCGCAGGACGTCGAAGTATCCCTCGACCACGACCGCGCGTTCCACCTTCCGGATCGCGTTTTTCGCATGGTGGAGGTTGTAGAGCATCTTGCCCTTGTGGAACAGCTCCGAGTCGGGCGAGTTCAGATACTTCGGCTCGCCTTCGCCGATGACGCGCCCCCCGAATCCGACCACCCGGCCGCGCAGATCGTGAATGGGAAACAGCAGGCGGCCCCAGAACCGGGGCCGGAGCGAGCCGTCTTCCCGCTTCACGACCAGGCCTGCCTCGAACAACACGTCTTCCTTGAGGCCGAGCGTGCGCATCGCGGTGAGAAAGGCATCGCCCTTCGGCGCGAACCCGAGGCCGAGCGGCTGGAGTAATTCGAGGCTGAACCCCCGGCTCACGGCGTATTTCCGCGCGTCGGCGGCATCGTCCGCCTCGCGCAGCCTGGCGGCATACCACTCCGCCGCTACGCCCACGGCCGAGAAGAGCGGCTCGCGGCGATCGGGCCCGCCGGTGGGGCGATCGGGAATCTCGATCCCGACCTTCCGGGCCACCTCCCGCACCGCGGTGGGATACTCCATCCCGAACTTCTTCATGAAGAACGTGAAGACGTCGCCGCCCTCGTGGCACACGAAGCAGTAGTACATCCCCTTCTTGGGGATGACGGCGAAGTTGCGGTTGGTGCCGCCATGGAAGGGACAAGGACCGCGATAGTCAGTGCCGGTCCGCTTCAGCGGAACGAACTCGCCCACCACCGACACGAGATCGGCGGCATCGCGCACGCGTTCGATGAGTTCTTCCGGGATCATGCTCACGACTTCAGCTCGGCGATGGTGACACCGGAGCCGCCCTGCGGCGCCGGGGCCAGCTGAAAACCACTCACGCGCTTGTCACGCTTGAGGACCTGCCCGACCCTCTCGCGCAACGCACCCGTTCCCTTGCCGTGAATGATCCTGACCGCCGGGAGCTCCGACATGACCGCGTCGTCGATAGCACGGAGCACGGCAGCTTCCGCTTCGTCACCGGTCATGCCCCTCAGGTCGATCTCTGACGGTGCAGCAACTTCCTTGAGGTTCGAGGTGCGGGGTGCGGGGTGCGGAGTGGACTCGCGGTGCGAGAACGGTGTCCGGTGCCCGGTGTCCGGTGTCCGGTCCTTGCCCTTGATCGTCCAGCCCTTCTTCTCCGCCGCGTCCTTGAGCTTCTGGACCGCGTCGCTCTCGGACTTCACGCCTTCCTCGACCAGTCGGCGCGCTTCCTTCGCGGAGGCTTCGCTCACGGCGGCGCGGGCGACACCCAGCGCTTCCTCGACCCGCTTGCGCGCTTCGAGAAGGAACTGGCGCGCCTGTTCGCGGCCCTGCCGCTCGATCTCGCGTTCCTTCTCCCGCAACTCGGTGGCTCTCTGCTCCAGCTCCGCGCGCAGCGATTCGAGATCCGCGCGCGCTTCGCGCACACTCGCCTCACGCTCCAGCGCTTCCTGTTCGCGCTCGGCCAGCGACGCGCTGGTGCTCTCGACCTGCGCGAGCAATTCGTCCAGCGAACGCTCCTGTGTGGGGCGGCGGGACTCCGCCTCGCGCAGCACGCTCTCGGGCAAGCCCAGCCGGCGCGCGATGGCGAGGGCGTACGAACGGCCCGGGACGCCCTTCACCAGCTCGTACGTGGGCCGCATGTCCTCGCCGTCGAAGCGCATCGACGCGTTCACCACGCCGGGCGTGGAGGTCGCCAGCTCCTTGAGCTGGTTCAGGTGGGTGGTGGCGACCGTGACGCTCTTCCGCGCGACAAGATTGAGGATCACCGCCGCGGCGAGCGCGCCGCCCTCGAACGGGTCCGTCCCGCTTCCGAGCTCGTCGAGCAGGACCAGGCTCCCTTGGTCCGCGGCCTCGAGCACGGAACGGAGCGTGGCAAGGTGCGCGCTGAACGTGGACAGGCTTTCCGCAATCGACTGCCGGTCACCGATGTCGGCGAACATCGCGGTGAAGACGGGGACGACGGTCCCCTGCCCCACCGGCGGCACGACTCCCGACTGGGTAAGCGCCGCGACAAGACCAATGGCCTTGAGCAGGACGGTTTTCCCACCGGTGTTCGGGCCACTGATGATGACCGCGTACTCGGTGGCGCTGAGGTCGAGGTCGAACGGCACGGCCGACCCCAGCTCCGCCAGCAGGAGCGGGTGGCGGCAGCGGCGGATGACGAAGGGCGAAGGGGCCGCGCGTATCTCGGGGACATGTCCGTGCGTGGCGCCGGCGTACCGGGCGCGCGCGTAGACATCATCCGCCGCCACGCACATCTCCCAGCCCGATTCGATCTGCGGGGCGTGCGGCCGGAGCGTGGCGGTGAGATTCCGCAGGACCGCGTGAACTGCGCGCGCCTCGGCCGCCTCGGCCTCGGCGAGATCGTTGCCGGTCTCGACTGCGGGCGACGGCTCGACGAATAGCGTGGCCCCCGAGCCGGACTCCCCGTGCACGATCCCGCCCATGCGCCCGCGCGCTTCACGCAGGACCGGGATGACGTAGCGACCGCCGCGGATGGTGACGGTGGCCTCGGGCGGAGCGTGGGGGCCCAGGCCCCGCAGGATGGATTCGAGCTGCGCCACGAGCCGGGCACGGAGGTCGCGCACCGAGCGGCGCGCGCGCGCGACCTGCGGTGACGCGCCGTCCTTCACCGCGCCATCCGGCTCGAGCGACATCTCCAGCAACCCGATCAGCTCTCGCGGAGGAAGTGGGGCGTCGAGCGCCGCGACGAGCGGCGCGTCCTTCTGGATCCGACGCAGCTCGGAAGCGACGCGATGCATCGCCTCCAGGATCACGCGGAATCCCGCGAGGTCCACGCCCTCGAGCACGCCTCCCTCTGCCGACAGCGCGGCGAGGACGCGCTCGACCGATGTCACCGGCTCCGGCTGAAATCCATCACCGCGGCCGAGCAGCTCGGCCAGCTCACGAACACGGCCAAGCTCGGTGCGGATCCAGTCGATGTCGGCCACCGGGCGACGCGACCGCACCCGCTCCGCGCCCGCAGGGCCAACAGCGTATTCGGCGACGCAGTCGAGCGCGGGCGCGAGCTCGAGCTGCGCCAATGTTTGCACGGTGGCTACACCCCGGAAAGAGAAAGGGGTGCCGGTGACTTTCGTCACCCGCACCCCTTCTGCCTGGCCCCGAGGGCCTCGCGTATCACGCGTCAAATCACATCCTTGAAGCAGACTTCAACCGGGGTCACGTCTAGTAGTTGTCCCGGCGAGTTTTGCGGCGGGCCGCATCGACTTTGCGCTTGCGGCGCTCGCTGGGCTTTTCGTAGTGGCGGTGTCTGCGAAGATCGGACAGGATTCCTGCCTTCTCACACTTCTTCTTGAAGCGTTTCAGCGCCCGCTCGAAGCTCTCGTCGACGTGGATGATTACTTCCGGCATGTGTTCGCTGGGCTCCCCTGGTTTCGATCGACTAGCCGAGGGCGTAAAGATAGATGGCGTATAAAGAAAACTCAACCAGAGGGGACTGCCGGACGGGCCTAGCCGGGGGGCCATTCCAGGTGCCGACCGCCGAGGATATGGGCATGCACGTGGAAGACGGTCTGGCCGCCATCACCGTTGGTGTTGACCACCACCCGGTAGCCCCGGTCCGCGAGCCCTTCCGCCCGGGCAACATCGCGGGCGAACAGCATGAGACCGCCCATGACTTCCGCGCTCTTCGCATCGTTCAGCGTAGCGATGTGTTCCCGCGGAATCGCGAGCACGTGGACCGGCGCCTGCGGGTTGATGTCGCGAAACGCGTAGTAGTGGTCGTCCTGCTGGACCGCCTGCGAGGGAATCGCGCCGCTCGCGATCTTGCAGAAGAGGCAGTCGGCCATCAGGTCCCCAGTGCCTCCTTCATGCGATCCCACAATCCCTTCGATCCCAGGGTCGGCGGCTTCCCTTCCATCCCGGCGAGGCGCCGGAAGAGCTCCTGCTGCTCGGGCGTGAGATCGGTGGGCGTCCAGACGTGCACGCGAACGTGCAGGTCAGCGCGACGCCCGTTGCTGACGTTGGGCAGGCCTTTCCCACGGAGCGTGATCACGGTCCCTGATTGCGCGCCCGCCCGGATCTCCACCGTGGCCGCACCACCTTCTGGCGTGGGCACGGTGAACTGGCCGCCGAGGGCCGCCTGGCTGAAGGAGACCAGGAGGTCGAAGATCACGTCGTCGCCGTTGCGCTCGAAACGCTCGTCCTCCTCGATCTCGATCCCGACGAGAAGGTCGCCCGCCGGTCCACCGCGCGGTCCCGCGGCCCCTTTTCCCCGCAGCGTCATGTAGTTGTTGGCGGCAATGCCGGCGGGGACTTCCACGTCGACCGTCCGGTCCGCGCGCACCAGGCCTTCGCCGTGACACTCGGTGCACGGCTTGCGGATGACCGTGCCGTCGCCCCCGCAGGTGGGACAGGGCTGCACGGTCACGAACTGGCCGAAGAAGGACTGGGCGGCGCGACGCACCTCTCCAACGCCGTTGCAGGTGCCGCACTTCTCGGGCTCTTCCCCGCC
>CAMDCH010000030.1:0-16297 GCA_945889655.1 bacterium HR33 | reverse complement strand
CGTTCCTGAGACGGAGACTATGACGCTGCTCAAGAATATTCGTGGACCTGAAGATGTCCGCCGCCTCCCGCGCGAGCAGCTACCGCAGCTGGCGGCCGAGGTGCGGCAGCGGCTGATCGACGTGGTGTCGCAGACCGGCGGTCACATCGGCGCCGGGCTTGGCGTGGTGGAGCTCACCGTGGCGCTACTGGCCAGCTTCGATTCACCGGGCGACAAGATTGTCTGGGATGTCGGCCACCAGGCGTATCCGTGGAAAATCCTGACCGGGCGCGACTCGCGCCTGCCCACGCTCCGCCAGGCCGGCGGCCTCAACGGGTTCCTGCGCCGCAGCGAGAGCGTGCATGATGTGTTTGGTGCGGGACACGCCGGGACCGCGATGTCCGCGGCGCTCGGTTTTGCCGCTGCGCGGGACCTGAAGAAGGAGTCCTTCCACGTGGTCGCGGTCGTGGGCGACGGGGCGTTTACGTCCGGCCTGTCATACGAGGCCGTCAACAATGCGGGCCACTCCGACCGCGATGTCATCCTGGTCCTCAACGACAACGGCATGTCCATCGCGCCCAACGTCGGCGCGATCAACAAGTACCTCGGCTCCATCATCGCCAGCCCGGCCACCAACCGGCTCCGCGAGCGGGCAAAGCATTTCCTCGAGAAGGCGTCCCACGTGGTGGGCGGTCCGGCCCTGATCGAGTTTGCCAAGACGGTCGAAGAAAGCATCAAGAATCTCTGGTCGCCGGGCATGCTCTTCGAGGAGCTGGGGTTCCGGTACTTCGGCCCGATCGACGGCCACGACATCGAAGCGATGCTGCGCACGTTCGAGCTCGTGAAGGGCCAGAAGGGTCCGCAGGTGGTCCACGTGATCACCCAGAAGGGGAAGGGATTTCCCCTCGACGAACCGGACCTGGAGAAATACCACGCCCGCAACCCGTACGACCCGGTCACCGGTGTCCTGAAACCGTCCAGCAGCGGACCGCCGTCGTGGACCAAGGTCTTCGGCACCGCGATCACCGAGCTGGCCGCCGAGCACGCCGACCTGGTCGCCATCACGGCGGCGATGCCGTCGGGCACGGGCACCGACATCTTCAAGAAGAAGTGGCCCGAACGCTTCTTCGACGTGGGAATCGCGGAGGGGCACGCCACCACCTTTGCCGCGGGCCTTGCTGCCCACGGCATTCGGCCCATTGTGGCCATCTATTCGACGTTCCTCCAGCGGGCATACGACAACGTCATTCACGATGTCGCCATCCAGTCGTTGCCGGTCACGTTTTGCATGGACCGCGCCGGCATGGTCGGCGCCGACGGGCAGACCCACATGGGCCTGTACGACATCGCGTACATGCTCGCGGTGCCCAACATGACGGTCACGCAGCCGCGCGACGCCACCGAGCTGGTCGGCCTCCTGCGGTGCGCGATGGATCACACCACCGGTCCGTTCAGTATTCGCTACCCGCGCGACAATGCGCCGACCGCCGCGCCGCCCGCCGCCGAGGTCGCCGCGGTCCCGTACGGAACGTGGGAAATGCTGCGGTCGGGCAAGGACTGCGCGATTCTCGCGGTCGGCGTAATGTGCCCGCCGGCCATGGAGGCCGCGAAGACGCTCGCCGCGGATGGTCTTGATGTCAGCGTGGTCAACTGCCGCTTCATCAAGCCGCTCGACCGGCAGATGCTGGAAAGCCTTCTGAAAACCCACCGGATCCTGGTGACGGTGGAGGATGGCACGAGGGTGAACGGGTTCGGCGCGTACCTCGCGTCGATCGCGGAAGAGATCGCGCCGGAGGCGCGCGTGGTGATCATGGGCGCTGACGATCGGACATTCGAGCACGCATCCCGGCCTGCCCAGCTCGCCGAGTGCGGGCTGAACGCCGAGGGGATCGTGGGACGCGTCCGGGTGGCGGCCGCCGAGGAGAGCCCGGTCGCTCGATGAACGTCGGGGTGGTCGGCAACCCGCGCTACAAGGATCTCCCGGGGCTTCTGGCGCGGCTGGTCGCGCTGGCGCCGAAGCACGGATTCAATCTCTCCACGGAGTCCCGCCTCGCGGACCTCTGGCCCACGCCACTCCCGGTTATCGACGACCAGAAGCTCGACCTGCTGCTCACCTTCGGGGGTGACGGAACCCTCCTCAAGGGCGCGCGGCTCACCTCGGCTCAGGAAGTCCCCATCCTGGGTATCAACATCGGGCGCGTCGGCTTCCTCGCGAGCGCCTCCCCCGACAACATGGAACAGGCGCTGGGCGCGGTGGCCCGGCGCGAATACGTCCTCGAGGACCGCCGCGCGCTCGAGTGTGTCATTGAAGGCGCGGACGGCGCCGGCCGCCCCGCGTCCGTCGCGCTCAATGACGTGGTGGTGCACAAGTCCGGCGTCGCGCGCGTCATCCACCTGCGCGTCACGATCGACGAGGAGCCGGTCGGGCAGTACAGCGCCGATGGTATCATCGTCGCCACGCAGACGGGCTCAACCGCCTACTCGCTGTCGGCCGGTGGGCCGGTCGTCGTCCCGGGCGTGGACGCCATCGTCATCACCGCCATCTGCCCCCACACCCTCGCGGTGCGCCCCATCGTGGCACCCTCGGCCGCGCACGTGATCATCGAGGTCGTGCCCCCGTGGACCGACCAGGTCCTCGTCTCCTACGACGGCCAGGTGGGCACCACCCTCCAGTCCCACGACCGGGTCCATGTCCGGAAGGCCCCGACCCTCGTTCGTTTGATACGTCTCGGCAAAGAAGGGTTCTTCGCTCGCTTGCAGCGCAAGTTACAATGGGGTGATTTGAGCGATCGGCAACGTGCTTGATATGTCGGTACAATGGGGCGATCTCAGCGACCGCACGTCACCCCGAGCGTAGCGAGGGGGTAGAGCCCAGGACTATGAACGCATGCTAGTCTCCCTGCGTGTTCGCGATCTCGCCGTCATCGCCGACGTCAGCATTCCCCTCAGGCCCGGCCTCAACGTGCTCACCGGCGAAACCGGTGCCGGCAAATCCATGCTCGTGGACGCCCTCGCTCTCCTCCTCGGGGAGCGGGCCAGTGGTGATCTCGTCCGGCCAGGCGCGCAGCGGGCGGTCGTCGAGGCCGTCTTCGAGCCGGGGAAGGATTCCGAGCTCGCACGCATCGCCGACGAGCTCGGTGTCGACATCGGGGACGAAGGGCTGGTGGTCCGCCGCGAGATCACGGCCGAAGGGCGGAGCAGAGCCTGGGCCAACGGCAGCCCCACCACGATTTCCGCGCTCGCCCGCCTTGGTGCGCTCCTTGTTGATCTCCACGGCCAGCACGAAGCGCAGTCCCTCCTCAAGCCCTCAGCCCAGCGCGACATCCTCGACGCCTTCGGCGATGCGCTCGGCGAACGGGGAAGAGTCCGCGAGGCCTTCGAAACCGTGGCGCAGCTCCGGGATGCCGAGGAAGACCTGCGGCGCCGCTCGCACGAAATTCGGAAGCGGTCGGATTACCTGCAGCACGTTGCCCGCGAGGTCGCGGACGCCAGCCCCAAGGTCGGTGAAGACGAGGCTCTCGAGTCGGAGTCCCGCCGGCTGTCGCACGTGGAAGACCTCACGCGGCTCGCCGAGCGCCTCAGCGGGTTGATCGAGGCCGACGAAAGCGGTGCGCTCGACGTCATCCGGTCCATCGCCAAGGCGCTGAGTCAGCTCGAGCGGATAGATCCTGACACCGGGAAATGGAACGAGCTGGTCAACGCAGCCGAAGCGTCGCTGGATGAGCTCGCCCGCAGCGTCCAGGAGTATTCGTCGGGAATCGATCTCGACCCCGCGCGCCTGGCCGAAGTCGAGAAACGCCGGGACCTGCTCTTCAAGCTGGCCCAGAAGTACGGCCCGACGGTTGCTGACGTGCTCCGCACAGGCGAGGACGCCCGCAAGGAGCTCGATACCGTCGAGACCGCCGATGGAGACCTGGCCGTGTTGGCCGAGCGTCGTGCGGAGCAGGAGAAGCTGCTGGCCGGTGCGTGCGCGGCGCTCTCGGCGAAGCGGAAGACAGCCGCCGGCCGCCTCGGGAAGGCCGTGGACAAGCTGCTGCCGGGACTCGGCCTGCCGGGAGGCAGGCTGCTGGTGGACCTGAAGCCGCTCGACTCACCCACAGCGAGCGGAGCGGACCAGGTCGCCTTTGTCGTTCAGCTCAATGCCGGTCTTGAGCCGCGGCCGCTCGCCCAGGTGGCCAGCGGCGGTGAGCTCGCCAGGCTCATGCTCTCGCTCAAGGTGATTCTCGCGGCGCACGACGCGATTCCGACGTTGGTCTTCGACGAAATCGACCAGGGTATTGGCGCCGAGGTCGGTTCGAAGGTGGCGGATGCGCTGGGACAGGTGGGGCGTACAAGACAGGTGCTCGTGATTACCCATCTCGCCCAGATCGCCGCGCACGCCACGCATCACCTGAAGGTCATGAAGCGTGTTCGTGATGGGGTCGCTACGGCAGAAGTGGACGTGCTGGAGCTGAGTCAGCGCACCGAAGAAGTCGCCCGCCTGCTCGGCGACCCGCAGGACCCAAGCCTGCGAAGACACGCAGAGGAATTGCTCCAGCGGTAGCGTGGGAGAGGTCGCTTTAAGCGACAGATAGCCGAGCCGCGGCTTGAAGCCGCGGACGGCTACCAGAGCTTGTAGTACGCCCTCAAGTACATCGAAACCGTCGTGACGGCCGGAACGAACCCTCCCGAACCCGACACCGTCCGCGCGTAGTTCATCCCCGCATCCATCGGCAGACCGTTCCGCCCACCGCTCAGGGTATAGGTAAGTCCCCCTCCCACCGTCAGGGACTTCATCGCCGTGAGCGAATCGAGCACGCTTGGCGTCAGTCCCGGCGGCGTCGCGCCAAGATCCGTGAAATGGTCCGCCGCTTTGTTGAAGTAGCTGAACAATCCGTGCACCCTGAATCCTTCGGTGAGTTGCAGCGCCGGCGATGCCGTCAGGATCAGGACTTCGCCGAGGTCGCGATTCACGTTCACCGTAGTCGTGGCAAGCGCGATCGGTTGGGTGGGCGGCGTGAGCCGCCTGGTGAACGGTCCCGCGGTTTGGAGTGTGTACCAGCCCCCCGCCGTCAGCGAGAGCGTACGTCCCTCAGCGGCGATCTCCACGCCTCCGGTGAGATCCAGCTGCCGGTCTCCCGTTCCGATATCCGAGAGGTGATCGGCGAAGTCGCGATTGCCGGTGGGAAGGCGGGCCGACGCCGTCAGTACCATCCGCAGCGGCCCCGACTGGACCAGTCCGAAGCGCGCACCGACCTCCACATCGCCGATCCGTGCGCGCTTGGTGTATGCGGGCAGCGTTGCCTGGTATCCGAATGACGTGCTGGTCAGGATATCGCCGATGTCCTCTGACGAGACCCGGCCGGCAGGGAGCGGGAAGGTCCCGGGAACGATCGCGACGCCGAACGTGCCGAGTTCTGCGTTCAGCGCGCTCAGCCGTCCCGTGATCGCGATCCCTTCGCCGGACGCGGCGAGGGGCGCGAGCGGGGGCGTGGGGCCGCCGGACGTCACCCCGCTCAGCGTGATCAGTCTGTCCCGGAACACTTGCAGATCACCTCTGAGTGCCTGTGCTTCCGCGCACATCACACTTCCCGGGCACCCGTACGAGCCGGACGCAATTTGCCCGTTGAGGTCGCTCGCGGCGCGCTGAAGCTGGGTGAGGATGGACGCTATCTGGGTCACGCCCGTCGCGCTGCCAGACTCGAGAGCAGCTTGGTTCCAGCCCGCGTTCGCCGTGGTGCTGTCCACCCCGATGACCGCGCGGGTGCGCGTGACGGTGATCGGGAGCGTGGCGTTGAGCGTCAGTCGCCGCGCCAGGCCGAGCGAGAAGTCGAGTGGAAAGTGCCTCACGTCCGCGTCCACCGTCGTCGCTATCGCGCCGGCGCTGATCTGGTAGGTCGCGTTGCCGCTGATGGCCCGCACCGACGACTGGGCGGACAGCAGGGACGGGAAGAGATCGGCGGAATTGCTGCTCGAGAGATATCGCCCGAGCGGCTGGCGTGTCCCGTTCTCGTCAAAGACCCGGTTCCAGCTCTGGTAGTCGGGAGCGAACGAGATCCTGAGCGCGCCAGGGGGGATGAGCCGCGCATCGATGACCTGGCCCGCCGCCCGTGCGGGCAGGATGCAGAGCAGAACGAGCAGGGCTGCAACTAACGCGGCCACGCGGCCCCGCGATTCAGGTCCCGGCGCGAACCAGCTCCACGTCCGGCTTGACCTCGTCGTCCAGCTGCACCCGATTCCGCTCGGTGCGTACCACGCGCGAGAACAGCGACAGCTCGCGGTCAAAGAGGAACTTGAACAGCAGCCGAGTCCACGACATGTGGTACTCGAGGTTGTTGTAGTACTCCGGTGCAATCGCGCGGATCTGTGGGAGCCTGGTCCACGGCACCGAGGGGAAATCGTGGTGCTCGTTATGGTAGCCCACGTTGAACGCGATCTTGTTCAGGGGACCGTAGTACGAGAACGTCTCCTGGTCGCCGTGGTCCCCCTCGCCGGTCGTGTAGTGCCGCTGGATCCAGCGCGCGCCCAGCGGGTGCAGGCCGATCGAGAAGAACAGCGACAGGAAGAAGTACCAGAACGACTTCGGGCCGAGAACCATGTACACGGCGACGTTGAACGACACCTGGATGACGAAGTTGGCCATGGTCCAGCGGTCGAGCACCGCGATCTCCCGCAGGCGCCACGGACGGGTGAGCTGGAAGAACGGATAGAGCAGCAGCCAGATCGCTTTTCCGAACGCCGAGTGGCCGATGACCTTGGCTTCCCACACACTCGGCACGTCCGCGTCGAGCTCGTAGACGCCCTGGAAGGCATGGTGCTTCAGGTGGTATTTCTGGAACGAGACCGCGCTGGGGAAGAACAGCGGCAGGTTGGACCAGACGCCGGCCAGGAAGTTCGGAAACTTCGGGCGGAAGACCAGCCTGTGGGCACACTCGTGTACCACCACGAACAGCGCGTGGTTCGCAAAGGCACCCAGGCAGTAGGCGACGGCGAACACCACCCACCACGACGCGTCCTTGACCGCGTAGGCGAGGACGAACTGGATGGAGACGAGCCCCAGCGCATACCAGATAGTCGACGAGTCCGGGCCAATCAGCGTCCGGATTTCCGGATGCTTCTTGAGGATCTCCTTGGTCCGGCCACGGTGGGGTTCTGCAATATTGGAGTGCTGAAAATCGCCAATTTCGTGGGCCATGTCTGGTCTTGGTGTTTGGGGAAAAACGATTACGGTCTGAGGCTGCCAGACCTGACGAACCCTGAAGTGAGAACGACAACGACTACCTTCCCAAGGTACATCGCTATAAGGATTTCCGACAGCTTCGATCGTGCCGACTCACGACGACCGGTTGTATCTTGGCCTCATTGCCGGGGTGGCGAAATCGGTAGACGCAGGGGACTTAAAATCCCCTGGGGGCAACCCCATCCGGGTTCGAATCCCGGCCCCGGCATTCCCCCGCAGAAACCACTTCCTACCGCATTGCGTAAGACATATCGGACGTAATATCTTGAGAAATCTCCAGAGCCAAGGGGCGCCTCGATGGAAATCACGTGGTTCATCTTCCCCGCAATTATCCTCTTCATGTTCAGCCGTCGGCGCAGGCGGTGGGGAAAATGGGACATGGGACGCTCCCGACGGGGTCGTGATACGGAAACAGGGGATCGCGAAGTACCTAACCGCCAGCGGGACGCGCAGATAGACCTCCTGGAAACACGCGTGGCCGAGCTCGAATCCCGCCTGGACTACGCCGAGCGCCTCCTCACGCAACACCGCGAGGCGCAACAACTTCCGGCGGATTCCCACCTGAAGGGTTGACCTGAGCCGTTCCGGGGGCAAGAATGGGGAGCGCCCCCCGGGCCTGCCGTTGCAGGCGCCTTTTCAGGAGTACCAGTGACTTCCCAACTCGACCGCGCCAAGTGGTTTCTGGTCAGGAACTTCGAGCGCGCGCTGGTGATCCTGCTAATGGCGTCGGTTCTCGCCATTCACTGGCTCATCGACGACAAGCTGGCCTTCCTCAGCTTCTACTACCTGCCAATCATCGTTGCCGGGTTCTTTTCCGGCCGGGCGACCGCCGTCCTGGCCGCGGTGCTGGTGGTCAGCCTGGTGCTGTTCTTCCAGGCCGTCGAGGGACTGGGTGTTCCGGCCGGCCTCAGCTCGTATATGCTGCTCACCCTGGTCCCCTGGGGTGGCTTCCTGATCGTCACCGGGTGGGTCATCGGGCTGCTATCCGAGCAACGACAGGCGCGCATCAACGACCTCAAGAACGCCTATCTCTCCATCCTTGAAGTCCTGACCTTTTATCTCGAAGCCACGGACCGGCAGCAGCAGGGCCACAGCCATCGCGTCGCCAAGCTCGCGACGGAGGTGGGCCGGGCCATGAAGCTGTCGGACGACGATCTCGAGAACCTCCGGATCGCCGCACTTTTTCACGAGGTGGGATACCACGACCCTCGGCTGCTCAAGCTGCTGTCGCGCGCCCCTGGAGAGGTCGCCGAGCTGACCACCGCCATGGCCATGCGCGGCGCCAGCGACATTCTCTACCAGTACTCGCACTACTACGAAGTCGTGGGCGACGTGTGGCCGGTAGATGCGCTCGCGTTCTCGCATCCGGTGAAGATCCTCGCCGTTGCCGACGCGTTCGAGACGCTGCTGCTGCCCACGCCCAACCGGCAGTCGTTTGCACCCTGGACCGCCCTGGAAGAAATCGAGAAGGGAATCGGCCGCGTCTTCGCTACCGAGGCCGTGCAGGCGCTGCGGCAAGTCGCGCTCACGCCGGAGATGGAAGTCGACCGCGAACGAGTGCTCATGCGCGCCTGATAGGCGAGCTTGCTCCGTACAACGAGAAAGCCCGGGCATTCACCCGGGCTTTCTTTTTCTTCGGACCGTCTAACCGTCTAACCGTCTAACCGTCTAACCGTCTAACCGTCTAACCGTCTAACCGTCTAACCGTCTAACCGCCCTGCTACGGCGCGACCGTGTAGTTCATCATCATTCCCGATTCGAGATGCTCCGAGATATGACAATGGAACATCCACGTTCCGGGATTCGAGTTCTCTACGAGGATATCCACCGTTTGGCCGACGGGCAGCAGCACCGTGTCCGACCAGACCAGGTTCTCCACCTGGTGCCCATCCCGCGAGATCACCACGAACCGCTGCCCGTGCATGTGGATCGGGTGGTTCATTGGGTGGAATGCCTTGATGTCGTTGATCAGGCGGATCTTGGTGTAGGTACCCTGCTTCGCGGGTGCCCAGTCCACCGCCATGTTTTCCTTGCCGCTCGTCTTGTCCTTGATGATCCAGCGCACTTCGCGGCTCGTCCCGATCCAGTTCATGTCCGACATCGCATCGGTGAACTCCACCGGCGCGCGGTAGATCGTGTCGATGCTGATGAACAGCAGCATGATGATCGGCAGGTCCTTCATTTCGACCGCCGTCAGCACCTCGTGGTCGGGCGCGCGCGCGAACTCGGCCCTGAGCTTGTCCATCTCCGTCTTCACGGTCGCGTTCGTCCGCAGCGTCGCGAATTCCTTGGCATGGTCCGGCTTCGCCGCCCCGGCCTGGGCCATGATCATGCCGACCGTGTCGGTGGCCGAGAAGAACTCGCCCATGATGTGGTCGAGCGCCACCACGCTGTTGGTGATGAGGTAATCCCCTGCCTTCGGATAACGCGCCTCGACCACCAGCCGCTGGGCCGGTGCGATGATAATGTTGTCCAACATCGTTTCCTTCTCGTAGCGGCTCTGGTCGCCGGCTACGAGCTTCACGGGCACGCCGAAGTTCAGGTTGAACGTCCGGGTGTTGGCGACGTTGGTGATGACGAAACGGATCACGTCACCGGCGCTGGCCGGCTTGTGATACTGCGCCTGGCCGTTGACCAGGAGCATCGTGCCGAACCGCCCCATCGGCGCGAAGTCCGCGCCTTCCTTGCCGAACGGCACGAGCGAATCGCCATCCATCAGGATGTCGTCCAGCATGATGATTTCTTCCGAGTTCACCGCCGAGTAGTAGGCGGGATCGGAGGGCTCCACGATGATGTTGCCGTAGAGGCCCAGGTCCTGCTGGATGTCCTCACGGACGTGGGGGTGATACCAGAACGGGCCGGGATCCGGGAACGTGAGCTTGTAGACGAACGTGCCATTCGGTGGCACTTCGTCCTGGGTGCCTTTCATCGTCCCCTTGTTCGGAACGCCGTCGGACTTGTTCTCGAGGCGGATGCCGTGCCAGTGGACGCTCGTGGGCATGTCGATGGTGTTGGTAAACCGCACATAGACCGTGGAGTTCTGCTTGACGCGCAGCGTCGGGCCGGGATACTGCCCGTTGAACGCGTACATCACGTGCGGCTTTTCCTTCAGCGTGCGGCGCACCAGGACAGCCTTGATGTCCAGCGTGTCGCCGTCCTTGGGCGTCAGCTCTTCTCGCGGGGTGGCCTCGGGCAGCTTGGACGGATCGATGCCCGCCCCCGGCAACCACGGCGTCGTCTTCGGGCGCATTCCCGCCATGCCCGGAAGCATGGGGTTCTTCATCATCGGGATGATCATCATGGCGCTCGGGGCCGTGCCCGGGCTGTGATCCATGGTCATCCCGCCCATGTTCATCGAGGCGTCCGGCGGTTCCTGGGCAAGAGAAAGCCGGGGTGACGCGATCAGCGTCAGCCCGGCGAGTGCAACCTGAAACAGTTTTTTCATGGGAGTAGTGTGTGCTTTCCGTTGATCAGCAGAAGGAAACGAACGCACCGGCCTCAGCCACCCATCCGCGACTGCTCGTCGTAGATGTCGCACCCCGCGAGGTTCATGACCCGCGCGCTGGCGGAACGTCCCACGAGGACGAGCGCGTTGAACTTCTCCGAGCTCGCCGTTTTCTCGGCCGAGACCATGTACATCATCTTGGTGAAGTCGACCCGCGCCGTGATCGGCTGGCCATTCTTGATGGCGCCGAGATTGCGGATCTTGTCGAGGCTCGGTGTGGCCACCCAGAGTACCCACGTCGTGTAGCCGTCGCCCAGGGTCGAGGGCGCGGGCAGGTTTTTCACAGTTGCACTCGCGTCGTACTGGTAGCGGCCGTCAACCGTGACGGAAACGCCGAAGGGCGACATGAGCGGCTTGAGCTCGATGCTGCCGCCTGCCATGGGGACCGCGCCGGTTGGCGCGAGGTCCACGATCTCGGAACCCACGGCCGGGCAGGAGGCCGCCGAGCGGACGGGGATACGCCGCGCTTCGGGATCCACGGTGAATGCGGGTGCGGCGAGGAAACCGCCGAGGGCAAGTAGCGAAGTGTGAGCGCGCCAGGACATGTCGAATCGCTCCCAGGTATTGGTCGGAATACGGCTCCCGAACGTGCAGGGCCGCACGGGAATACTGCACATGGCGGTGGCGCGGGTCAACCATCCTAGCCGCTTGACGGGCTTGGGTTTGATTACAAGCTTGTCATTGTCGTTCGTGCCACCTGCGCAGTACTACCCCCGGAGGTCCGGCGTGTCCCGCAAGTCCCTGTTCGGTTGCCTGCTGTTCCTCGCGTCCCCGCTGTCCGCGCAGACCCTGGCGCAGCTCGATTCCAATCTCGTTCGCAACTACGTCAGTGTACGCGCCCCGCTCGTGGCCCTCACCCATGTCCGGGTGATCGACGGTACCGGCGCCGCCGCCCGCGACGACCAGACGGTCATTATCGACAACGGAAAAATCCGCGCGCTGGGCCCCGCCGCTTCCACGCAGGTGCCCGCCGGTGCACAGGTCATGGACCTCACCGGGAAGTCGGTCATGCCCGGGATCTTCGGCATGCACGATCACACCTTCTATCCCGCCGGTGGCCGGGGTGGACAGCGCAACCACCATCTCTATAGCGCGCCGCGCATGTACCTCGCCGCGGGCGTAACCAGCATTCGCACGGCGGGGACCTACGAGCCGTACAACGACCTCAACCTGATGGAAGATGTCCGGAATGGCCGGACGCCCGGACCGCGGATCAACGCCCTCGGTGCCTACGTCGACGAGAATCGTGGTCGCGTGAACAGCGTGGACGACGCCAGGCGCCTGGTGAACTACTGGGTGGATGAAGGGGCCGTGGGCTTCAAGGCGTACACCAACGTCCGCCGCGATGAGCTCAAGGCCGCCATCGACGAGGCGCACAAGCGCGGCGTGAAGCTCACCGGGCACATCTGCTCCGTGACCTTCCGCGAAGCGGCGGCCATGGGCATCGACAACATCGAGCATGGCTACCAGGTCGCGACTGACTGGGATACCGGCAAGCAGCCCGACGAATGCCGCTCCCCCGGTCAGCAGGGCGCCGACTATTCGTCGCTGGACATCAGCAGCGAGCCGGTCCAGGCGGTTATTCGTGACATGGTCGCGCACAATGTGGCGCTCACGTCAACGCTTGCGGTGTTCGAGTGCTCGGTTCCGGGGCGTCCCCCACTGCGGCCGGCGTTCGTGGAATCGCTGTCACCCATCACGCGCGAAACGCGCGTGACGGCGTGGGAGCGCAACAAGGCGGTGGCGGATTCCGCTGAGAAAGGTCTTTCATCCGGACGTGGGCCAACCCCCGCAGCCCGGGTGGAGCGCGCGAAGAAAGCCTTCCAGAAGTCCATGGAGTTCGAGCGCGCATTCGTGAAGGCCGGGGGCCACCTGATGGCGGGTCTCGATCCCACCGGCAGCGGCTGCTCGCTCTTCGGATTCGGGGACCAGCGTAACGTCCAGCTGCTGGTGGAAGCGGGCTTCACGCCCGTTGAAGCCATCAAGGTCGTCACCTACAACGGTGCCAAGTTCATGGGCCAGCAGGACAGCCTCGGCACGATCGCCGCCGGCAAGGTTGCCGACATCGTGGTCATCGATGGCAATCCTGCGCAGACGATCGGTGATGTGGAGAAAGTCTCTGTAGTATTCAAGAACGGTGTCGGCTATGACCCCGCCCGTCTTCTTGCAGATGTGAAGGGGCAGGTCGGGGTCAACTAGGGCCGGATCGCAGTGCGGGCAGTCAGGGCGCGGGGGCCGATGATGAAGTCCGTCGTCGTGGTGGCTTGGCTCGGATTACTCCTGGCGGGAGCTGGCTCGGTCGCGGCCCAGCACCGCTGGGTGGGCGGCGTCGTGCTCGATTCGGTGTCGGGAAAACCGCTCGTCGGCGTCGAAGCCTACTTCACGACGGCCATGCCAAGTCAGAACCGGACGGATTCCGAGGGACGGTTTCGCCTGACCGCCGCGTCCATCAACGATAGCGTCGTGGTCGTGCGCCGGATCGGCTACGTTCCGCGAACCATCATCGTCTCGCCCCTCGCTCCCATCCTCGCGACCATGGATATCGGCGCGGTCTACCTCCGGCCCGTCGCGACCGAGCTCGATCGCATCGCGGTCGAGGTGGAGGAGGTCCGCCGCTACCCGGTCCTGGACGGGTTCTATCAGCGGAAGGCGAACCTCTCCGGCCTGGGGCATTTCATGACCCGGGATTTCGTCGAGCGCTCGGCCTCTCCCCGGACCAGCGACCTGCTGCGCAAGTCGCACAAGCTGGAGATCGAGTGCGGCAAAGCCATGGGGTCCCAGTGCATTGCCACCAGCCGGCGGGCGCGTGAAACCCGTCTGATGCAGGGACGCCGTGACAGCGCGAATATCGAGGACGAGACGGTCACCTTCGGGGCGGGGCGCTGCCGTATGGAGATCTGGGTGGACGGCGTGCGCAGTCCCTTTGACCTCGATTCGATCCCGGTCGAGTGGATCGTGGGCATCGAGGTCTACTCCGGACCCGGTACCGTGCCCCCGATCTTCGGAATGGGCGCCTGCGGGGTCGTCGCTATCTGGACGGCGGTTGCAGGAGCGTAGCACTCCGGTACCCTGTAGTATTGCTGAACCGTATCAAAGACGTATACTTGCGGTAGTCAGGGCAGGGTAATTCGGCTGCACGCATCGCGTGCGGCAACCCGCCTAACAGTCTGATCCAGTTTCGTTGTGGTCCCGTCGCGCGCGCCCTCCGGAGCGTGTGGCGGTTCGTTTTCACGAATGTCCAACCGCGGAGGACCAGATGAATCTCTTCGTTCGAAACAGGCTGAGTCAGCTCGTGCTCACCCTGGCGCTGCTCGCGCTGCCCGGCATGGCTGCCGCGCAGACCGGCACCGTCTCCGGGCACGTGCTGCACGCAACGACCGGCGCTGGCATTCCGGCCGTCCAGGTGAGCATTCCCGCACTGAAGGTCAGCGCGCTGACCGGTGGGGATGGTTCGTTCACGCTCGCCGGTGTGCGCGCCGGTACCCACCAGCTGCACGTGATCCGTATTGGCTATCGGGCCACGGACGTGGACGTCACTGTCCAGGCCGGACAGACCGCCGTCGCCGAGGTCAAGCTGGTCGAGGCCGCGATGGCGCTCGACGAGATCGTGGTGACCGGCACGGTGGGCACCGCCCGCAAGCGCGAGGTCGGTAACTCGATCGCGTCGGTCTCAGCGGCCGATGTCAAGGAGCCGGTAAAGAGCCTCGAAACCATGCTCCAGGGTCGCTCGGCGGGCATGATCCTTCCGACCGGCCGCTCGGACATGGGCGCAGGCTCGCCCATCCGTCTCCGCGGCAATGCGAGCCTTTCGCTCACCAGCTATCCACTGATCTATATCGACGGCATCCGGCAGACGGGCGAAGGCTATTCGAACGTCCGCAACGGCGGCCAGTCATCCATGCTCGCCGATATTGACCCGTCTTCCATTGACCGCGTCGAAATCGTGAAGGGTCCCGCGGCCACCGCGCTGTACGGCACGGAGGCCGCAGCGGGCGTCATCCAGATCTTCACCAAGCGGGGTGCACCCGGACGGACCGTGTGGACCTTCCAGACCGACCAGGGCCAGCGCTTCGTGCGTCCGTGGGGTTCCCCTGCCGGGGAATACCTGGCCACCCAGGGTCGCCTGGCGGGACTGGGAGCGGTCACGCCCACTGCCTATGCCCCGATCGCGGCGGGCACCCCGACCGTGGCGTGCATCGATCTCGCCGACCAGGCGGGCATCGACGCGGGCCGGGCGACTGGACTGGCGGCTTCAGGCTGCCATCGCCCCTATCACGACATGGACCCGTACCTCAACAAGCCCTGGCGCCAGCGTTACACGCTGTCAGTGGCCGGCGGGACCGACGCGGTGCGGTACTTCACGTCGGGCTCCAGCGAGGGCGGCGACGGTATCCTCCCGAATGACCACGATCGCCGCTACCAGTTCCGGAGCAATGTGAGTTTCCACCCCACGTCAAAGCTGAACGTCGACGTGTCCACCGCGTACAGCCGCTACCAGTATTCGTTCACCGGCTCCAACAACGCGGTCGAAAGCCTGTACTTCCAGGTGGTGCGCCGGCCGCTCAACGGCCCGTCCACCTTCAACTATGCGATCATCGACAGCCTGCTGGCACAGGAGAACGACGTCCGCAACGACCGCATGATCCTCGGTGCGACCGCCACCTGGACGCCGCTCACCGGCATGACCCACAAGGTCACGCTCGGATACGACGATGCACGGTCACAGGAGAAGTTCCTGTATCCGTACAACTTCCTCGTCGACCGCGCCGGTCGCATCGGCCTGCAGAAGTCCGGCAGCCAGTCGCTGTCGACCGACTACGTGCTGAGCCAGCAGGTCCCGATCAGCTCGGCGCTCAAGTTCACCATCTCGGCGGGCGCCCAGCTGGTCCAGCGGCATGACGACAACACCGACCTGCAAGGCACGGGTCTCGCCGGTCCCGGTGAGCACACGGTTGCCTCGGCGAGTACACAGCTGGCCCCCACGGTGACCGAATCGAACGTCACGACCGGCGGCTTCCTGTTCCAGAACATGTTCGCGTTCAGGGACCGCTACTTCCTGACGGCCGGTGTGCGCGTCGACGGTAACAGCGCCTTCGGCGAGAACCTGGGCCTCCAGGCATATCCCAAGGCCAGCGCGTCGTACGTCGTCTCCGACGAATCATTCTGGCCGCAGTCGGTCGGTACGCTGAAGCTGCGTGCCGCATACGGCTGGGCCGGCCGTGCGCCGGGCGCGTTCGATGCGAACCGCACCTGGACCCCGCAGTTGTTCGCGGGCGGCGGCGGTACCGCGCTGATCCCGCGCAACTTCGGTAACCCCAATCTCGCGCCCGAACGTTCGCGCGAAGTGGAGGTCGGGTTCGACCTGTCCACGCTCAGCGACCGCCTGGCGGTGGACGCGAGCTGGTATGACCGTGTGACATCGGACGCGCTGCTGGCTATCGCCCGGCCGCCGTCCACCGGCAGCTGGAGCAACCAGCTGGAGAACGTCGGCAAGTTCAAGAACCGCGGCCTGGAAATCGGCGCCACCGGCAAGATTCTCGATGGCACGAATTTCGGCTTCGAGCTGAGCGCCACGTTTGCTACCAACTTCAGCA
>CAMDCH010000029.1:0-16420 GCA_945889655.1 bacterium HR33 | reverse complement strand
CTGGGAAGTCCGCGCGCCGGAGCTCTGCACCGGCGCGATCGTCACATCGTACGGCACCATGATCCGGGAGAGCGATGCCACGTCGGACAGGAACTCCCCGATCTGGTCGTAGTGGCCGACCACGGTGTAGCGATACCGCTGGGTCTGGAACGGGACGCCGTCCTCCGCGCCCATCGGCGTCCAGTTGGAGATCTCCACGCCCCGCGCCTTGGCGCGGGACGAGACGTCGTCGATCAGGTTCTCCACCTCGCCGCTGGCCGGGACGAGGCGGCGCATCAGCAGCACCGCGCGCTCGTACTCGGCCGCACGCTGCCGCAGGGCTTCCACGCTCCCGCGGGCCAGGTCACGACGGGCGGAGTCCACGCGCGCGCCCAGCGAATCGATCCGCTGCCGCTGCGCCCCGATCTGGTCGACCTTGGGCTGGTGGACGTACATCCAGAACGCCACGGCGCCGAGCACCGGGGCGGCCGCCGCCGCGTAGCGGACCATCTTCCTGTCGCGTTCACTCATCGCCATAGTCGCGGTCCCCTAACGCAGCGTCTGCAGCACGGGCGCGGTCCGGATGAACGAGGAGTCCGCGCGCTGGAACGTCGCCGTGAGGCTGAAGGCGGTGACCGGCCGGTTCTCCTCGATCGCCGTGGTCGTGGCGCCGGGAACGATGTTCGAGATCCACGGCGACGCCGCGAGCTGGCGGAGGAAGCGGGTGTAGGCCTGGATGTCGGACGTGCGGCCTTCCACCGTGAAGCGCACGTCCTGCGGGACCGCGCTGGCGGAATCCGCCTCGGGCTGCGGGGCGCCGCCGCGCGCATTTGAACCCAGGACTTCCACGCCCACCAGCCAGGTGTAGTCGGGCAGGGCGCGGGTCACTTCCTCCAGCAGGTGCGGCCAGACGTAGCGATCCGAATCGATTCCCCGGATCACGTTCAGCTCGGTGACCAGCGAGTCACGCAGCTGCTCCGCCTTGCGCTTCTGGGCGATCAGGGCGGAGAAACGGCGAGACTCGGCCTCGACACGGTCCAGGTCCGCCTGCGCCACGGCCGCCGCACTGTTGTCGCTGAAGAAAAGGAATCCGACCACGCCCAGCGCTACGACCCATGCCCCCACCGTACCGATGAGGAGCGGGTCCCTGATCCTGGCCAGCATCTCCTTGAGATCGGCCATGGACATGGAAAGCCCGGCATTGGCGCTTCTCTTCTTCTTCGGCCCCGGGAGAAGATTGATTTCAATCATGGCTCAGCCGGCCTTTCTCAGCCCGAGGCCGACCGACAGCATCAGGAGCGGAGCCACTTCATCAACGTTCAGCGTATCGAAGACGCCTTCCTTCACCCGCAACCGCTGGAGCGGGTTCGCCGCCTCGACCGGAAGGCGGAGACGATCCGCCAGCACCTGCGTCAGCCCGGGAATTCGCGAACCGCCGCCGGAGCAATAGATCCGCTGGACACCACCCGCATCCCGTGACGCGGACTGGAGAAACGCCGATGCACGCTCCACACCCACGGCGATTTCCTCGCCACGGCTCGTGAGGAAAGCCTCCAGTGCCGGTGCCCGTTCCATGCCGCGGATCATGGCGTCCGCGTCGTCCGCGCTCATCCCGCCTTCGCGCTGGAGATCCTCGCGGAACTTCTGCGTCCCCACGCTGAGGTCCCGGTTGAGGAGGGGGATGCCGTCCTGCAGCAGGTTCACATTGGTCACTTCGTGACCGATGTTCACCAGCGCGGTGATCCCCTGCATGGCCTCCGGGTAGTTCACCTCGAAGGCGTTGTGGAGAGCGAACGCGTCCACGTCGACCACGGCCGCTTCCAGGCCGGCTTCCGCGAGGAGGTGGATCTTGGTTTCCACGACCTCGCGCTTGGCGGCAACGAGCAGCACTTCCATCTGGACACCATCGCCTTCCGGGTCCAGGATCTGGAAGTCCAGCTCCACGCCTTCGATGTCAAACGGGACGTACTGCTGCGCTTCCCAGCGGACCACCTGGTACGCCTCGTTGGCGTCCATCCGGTCCACCTGGATCTTCTTGACGATGACGTCACGCCCGCCTACGTGGACGGCCACGCGCCTTTGCTTGATGCCGTTCGTCTCGAAAAGGCTCTTGATGGACTCGGCAACGACGCCGGGGTCCATAATCTCGCCTTCGACGATTGCATCCGGCAGAACGGGAGCGATCGCGACAGTCGACAGCTCGGGTTCCGAGCCGCCGTGGTCAACGACAACGACCTTGATCTGGCCGCTGCCGATATCCAGTCCGACCGTTTTCCCCTTCTTACCGAGCCCGAAAAGGGCCATATCTCCACACAGGTTAACGACATAAGGGGTTCAGCGGGCCATTACGCTATAGGTCTCCAGCTTTTGTGTCAAGCTCCAACCTACTTTAACCCACCGGTAACAAGTTCCTAATAGACAGCAACTTACGATGCTCAGGACAGCTGTATGAACCCTCTTTGCCATAGGAGACGTGGATCACCCAGATCAGCGGAACTCCTTGCAATTGAACAGGTTGCGAATTTCAGTGTAGCCTGGGTCACCTTCACCCGGGAGCCACTTCCCGAGACCACGATCCCACCGTAAATCGAGCTCCCTACAATAGTCAGGTCGCCATCCACCAGGACCACACCCCTGAAGGCGAGGTTGGGCCCGAGCACCAGGGGTCCCGTGGCCACAATGGTCCCGGAAACGTCTCCCTCCAGAAGCCGCGCCGGCCCGGTCACTTCTATAAGGAGAGAGCTGGAGTCGACCAGGTCACGGTGCGCGCCCGGTCCTATCACCAGGTGGCTTCGTCCGCGGATGCGAGAACGTGCTTCGGTCACGAGGGCCGTCGCCGTGGCAGCGCCTGGCTTGCTCTCTCGTGACACTGCCGTGGAAGTGCAGCCCCGCCGGCTCCCCGCCGAGTCGATTCCGAGTACCGATCCCGAAACCACCGGCACTGCATCGGAGTTGAGGACCCCAGGGAGGTCCAGAGGCAGTGGCTCGAGCCGGATCATGGCTCCCAGCGATCGGCGCGCGAGGCTGTCACGGCTGTATCCCTCGACCCGCGCGAAGTAGAACCCCTCAGACGGCCTCAGCAGCTCGGCGCGGAACCAGCCAGTCCGCGATGCCAGTGAGGCGGACTCCAGGCGTGCCGTGTCACCGATGCCCATCGTGTCAAAACCAGATGTGAACCAGGCGCCGAGGATTTCGTCGGGCCCGCTCTCGGCAGCGGCGGTGGCCTGGACGAGTCGCAGCGTACTCCGGCCGGCGCGACTCTCCTCGAAAGCGGGGATGAACGCGACGGCCACAAGTCCGCCGATGAGCATCAGGGCAAAGAGTACCCCGGCAAGCACCGCACCCCGCCGCCGAGTCATCGTGCGTTGTTCCTCAGCCAGATCTCGGCCTTCCCCACCACCGGGGCCTCACCCGGAACCCGGAAGACCGAGGCTCCGTCCACCCGGATCGAGACCCGGTGCACTTCGGCCAGTGGCGCGCCCGTGGCACCGGACCGATCGAGCCAATCAAGCTCGAAGCCGCCCGCAGCCAGCGGTCCGAGCAGGGGCTGGATCGTATTCCAGCGACCCGTGCGATCAGCTGTCCGCTGGCCCAGCCACCAGGTACCGCCTCCATCCCGGTAGAGTCGCAGCTCGGATTGCCGGTAGCCCCGCACCGGCGCCCCCACGGGGATGGTCATTCCGAGCGGCGTGCCGAGGACGATGCGAATGCCTGGCTGTCCGCCGTCACATTCCGAGAGGGACGCCGTCCGGACATCCAGACGAGCCCAATCCAGGGTGTCCACTCCCGCGAGCACCAGGAATTCCTGGGTTTCCGTGTCCAGTGCGTCCGTCCCAAACCACGGGGAGAGGTTGACGATCACGGCGGACGCTGTAGGTCCAGCACCGGCACAGATGAAGTACACGTTGACGGCAGACCGGTACGTCACTGATGACCGGGAGATGGCCTTGAGATCGCTGTCCGCGCGATCGGCGCTGACATCCGCGAGTTCCAGCGGGAGAAACGAGACGGCCATCCGCACCGCCTGTTCCGCTTCGATGACGTGGAGCTGTCCGCGTTGCACCCGGAGCCCATGCCGGACAAGCCCGCCGGTCGCGGCCGCCAGGATCCCTGTGAGCGCGAGCGTGACGATGAGCTCGATCAGGCTGAACCCGGAGTCGCGCGTCACGGGCAGCGCTGAAAAAACGTGAGGGAATCCACCCGGATGCCCCGGGGCACCGGCCGTTCGGCGACCACAAGCGCGAGGCGGCCGCCGGCGGCCGGATGGAAACCCCACGAGACACGGACCGCACCCTCCTGCTCCGAGCCCGCCGGTCCACATCCTTCCGCGCGCATGCGTGCCACTCGGCGCTGGAGGAGGCTGGCCGCCCCCGTGGCGGAACGCCCGTCGGTCACGAGTCGTGCGGAGGCGCCGAGGCCGGCTGCCACCGCGAGCAGGCCCACGGCAAGCAGTGTGAGTGCCACGACAAGCTCCAGCAGGGTGAAACCGCGCCGCGGATGCATGGACCGATGCTACGGGGTGCCAGGGCTGCCGGCGTAACCAAAACGTCGCGCTCGAGGCGCAAAAAAAAGGGGCCGCCCGAAGGCGGCCCCTTGCACGTGAAAGTGTACCGGTCAGTTAGGCGTCAGCATGTTGTAGTAGTTCGCGACGTTGAAGTTCGTCGGATCCACTTCGTTGTAGTGCCCGCGGGCAAACCGGCCCGTGGTGGGGAAGTACGGCGGCGGATCGTCCGCGCCGCACACGTCATATGAATACCGCTTCAAGTACCCCGTGCCGCCCGTGGTGCCCACGGCGCCGCGGTTCTTCTGGATTATGCCACCGCTGAGGTACAGGCAGCCACGGCCCCAGGCAGTGGTGCTGCACGGCTCGCCGTTGCCGCCATTATCCGGGCCCGAGTTGTAGTTCTGGACGGTGAAATTGTCGAGTGCCAGGACGACACCGTGAATGTACTCGTCCCGGGTATCGTCGAAGGTGAAGTTGCCGCCGGCCCCGCCGGCGTACGTATCGTAGGGCTTCGTCGGTGTGTTCATGAGGTTATCGGCGACGAGCACGTCGGCGCCGCTGAAGATGCCGAGCATGTCGGCGCAGGTTCCGGGCGCCGTAACGTACTTGATGTCGTCCGCGATGATGATATCGCTCGTTGCGGCCAGCGTGACCTTGCCCCGCACCAGGCCACTGACCGCGACCTTGCCATCGAAGAACACCACGCCCTTGAAGTTCGCATTCAGCGAGCGGCTGATCGGGAACAGGTACTGCTGGTCGTACCGGTTCGGCGGATTCAACGCAGCCTGCGTGAACGCCGCGCCGGGCCGGGCAACCCAGCTACCGGGGCCGATGACGTCAACGGCCATGAACTGCATGTAGGGCGCCGTGACCTTGCCCGCCACGGTGTCGTTGCCGCCGAGGAAGCAGCGGTTCTGGGCGGCGGTACCCCAAATGCCGTCCCACTTGCCGGTGCTGACGACACCGGTCTCGGCGCCGGCCGCGGCCGGGTGTTGGGCCGCGCTCATGAAACGGTTAGCGTGCCAGTTGCCCGTGGGGATGTGCCCGCAATTCTTGGAATCCCTCAGGTAGTTGGGGCCCGAGGTGTAGTTGCTCGGGCGCGCCGCCACCACCCACCGGAAATCGGTGGAGGAGTACACCTTGATGAACCCTTCGTCGGGGCCGTTCTTCAGGCCGTCCCCGTTCAGGTCGACCGCGACGAACTCGACGCGCATGGTGGCCTCGCCGATGCCGCCATTGAGAGTGCTGACGAACGCGGTACCGCCCGTTTGCGCCTGGGTACGGAGCTTGTCCAGGTCTGCCGTGGTGGGCATCGGGATGATCGGGCCGTTTTCGGTGTAGCCCTGGTCGAACTGGCCCTTGGTCTTGTTGGTAATCGTTTCACCGGTCACCACCGGACCGTGGAAGATCACCTGCGGCGTGGGCGTGCTGTTGTTGATCTGGATCTGGTCGTTGGAATGCACGGGGCCCCAGATCTGGTCGCCACCGCCGAAGACGATCGAACCTTCCGTATTGGTGAAATAGGCGTACTTGGCGAAGCTCTCCTGCACGATCTCTCCGCGCCGGACGACCTTGTTACCGGTATTGTCGGTTGCGATGCTCACGATGCTGCCGAACACGCCGTACTGGCCGGACGTGATGCCCGTGGGGCCCACGTACAGCCAGCGGGATACGTTCGGGACTACGGCACCCGCTGCGTCATAGACCGCCGATCCGTTCTCCATCGTGGCGTAGCCGGACGTCGGATACAGGGATGTGTTCCCATTAATTGCGGAACGCACCTGGTCGATGCCGGCATCGGCCGCCGCTTCGAGCTTGCTCTGGCGGTCGCCGTAGGAGTTGATCAGCTTCGCGTTCGAGCTCACCAGGGCGGCGCTGATGGAAATCACCGCGACCACCATGGCGATCATGAGCACCGTGATCAGCGCGATGCCCCGCTCGCTGCCTGCCCGTTGCTTCAGCGTGTTCATGCGTGCAGCTCCTGTTAAGGCCACGGCGTAATGGCGGACGACACCCTCAGGGAAGACAGCTTGGGTGTGCAGTCCTGCGCCGCCAGGCCGTACTGGTACGAAACTAGTGAATCCACGTCCATGTCATTGTAGGTGTAGCTCGTGAGGCCGGCGGGGATGCTCTCGTACGGATCGCCCCAGTCGGCGCCACCAGCGACCTTGCGCCAGATGACGTAGCGCGCCACGTCCTTCTCGCCAGACGCTTCGTCAGTCGCGGCGGCGAAGGTGATCCTGGTCCCGCGAATACCGCCCACGACAACGGCCGCCACGTTATACGTCCCGCTGCCGAAGATGGGCTCGTCACCACAGGTCTTGCGACTCGGGAGGCCGGCGTTGGGCATCCATACGAGTCGCGTGATCGCGCGCTTGCGCTCCTGGGCGCCAGTGAAGCCATTGGTCGCGGTGAAACTGAGGCGCGCGCCGCGAACGCTGTCGATGCGCGACACCGCACCGGTATCGGCGGGCGCCAGGTGGATCGCGATCGTGTGCTTCAGAGGCAGTGACGTATTCGGTATCGTGTCGATTTTCTTGGGCGCATTCGCCGGCACCACGAGCTTGTAGTATTGGAAGAATGGCTTGCCGGGCGTCTGAAGGAGATTACGGGCAACCACCGCCGCGGCCGCGTAGTTCACCTGGCGATAGAGGACGTAGTCGTCGCTCCGCGCGGTAGACGTATCGGCACCGAAGAAGAAGGTGATGGTTTCGGCCGGGCTGTTGGCGATGTTCAGGCCGTCCCGGTAGGTGGTATCCGGGTAGTACATCCCCGTGCCGCCAGGCAGCACCGAACGATCCACCTTCTCGAGCGCGGTTACGACGGCGCTAGGCGCGTCGTTGTCGTAGTACACGGCGAACGGATCGTCGTCGATGTTCGTCGTGAAGTCGGAATTGAACGCGACCGCCGACGATCCCGCGTAGATGAGGAAAGGCTGTCCGTCCGGCACGTGCGAGCCGACCGTGCGGAGATCCTTGCCCCACACGTCGGCCGCGTAGCGCATGTTTTGCACGACCGCCATGCGCTCGGTACCGATGATGAAGCCCTTGGTCTGGGCGCGGACGAACGCCATCGCACTGGTCATCACCAGCGTGAAGACCGTCAGGGCCATCATCATTTCCAGCAGTGTCATACCGCGCTGCCGTCCTGCCCGGAGCTGCGTCGAGTTTGTCATAGTTATGGGGCCGCTATGGTTACGGAACGTTTGAGTGGCGTGGGCAGTCCTGGACCGGCGACGGTCACCATCACCTTCTTGTAGTCGTTGGCCTGGTTCACACCCCCGACGCGCGTGATCGTCGTCTGGCGCGTGTACCCGGTCAGCGTCGGGAAATTGGTCTCGGTCGTCTGGTACAGCGTGTCCATCCCATTGTAGTTCGGGTCCATCTGGATCTGCTGGAGCCGGTCTTCGACCAGCTCGAGCGCCGCGGAATCGATGTCGCTCGTCGCCACGATGTGCATGAACTTGGCGAGTGCCGAGGCGATGGCCATGACGACCACGCCAAGAATCACCACCGCGACGAGCACCTCGACCAGCGTGAAACCCCTGCGTTTTCTCATGGTTAGAACCCCTGTTTCCAGACGCTGTTGATGTACCGGAACCATCTCACCCGGCCAGTACCGCGCTCGATTTCTACCGCGCGCGTGTCATTCATCCCGGCATTGTATCCCGAAGCGGCGCGCTGGGACGTCAGGTAGAAACCGCCCTCTTCGCTGGCGCTGCCGTTGCGGTGAAACGTCACCGACTTCTGTCCGCCGACGAGCTGGGTGAATGTCACTGGGCCATTGCCCATCGGGCGGATGGTCGCGAACCCGCGACCCAAGATCACCTTCTCACCCAGGAACACCGTCTGGACGTGCTCGGTGGTCGCAATCACACCGTCGTTATTCTTGTCCTGGAGCAGCCGGATCGTCTGGTTGGCTTCATCGAACCGGGCCACTACGTCGTGCTGCCTGGTCACCGCGAGTCGCTGGGCCGCCAGCATCAGCGTTCCCACCGACTGCATGGTTCCTTCAACCTGGTACCGAGCGAGATCGATTCTCGGCATCACGATGGTCGTGAGCACACCGATCATCGATAGCACGAACAACATCTCAATCAGTGTTACGCCGCGCTTCCAGGCATTCGACATATGCATCGCTCTCTCTTGGGGTCGGTTTGGGCAGCCTCAAATCATTAGGCACTTTGCCCCAACGCACCAGACCCACTTGGAACCTGAAAAGGCAACTTCAATGCCCGACCTCTCACGGAGTTCGGCTACGACGCTTAACTCTTTATCCATGAACCGCTTGAGAAGAGACGCTCGACAGCCAAACGTGATCCAGATTCCAGGGCGGCAGGCTCGCGATCGGCCAAACATCTTGCGTTTCACACTGCAGGGCGCGTGCAGGACTAAGTACTTGTAAAATCAATCACTTACGACTACGAACAATCTACCGTCTGCAGCTCGTCTGCGCGGTGACCGGACTCACCACCGGTCCGCTGGCTCAACTACAGGCCGCTATGCCCTCCTCGACGGCTCCACCGATTGGAGAAGCGGTACCGTAGAAAACCGCGCACGTCTTCGCGGTTTGCGAATGCTGCGCGATCGCCTGCCAGCCGCTGGTCGTGACACCCGACAAAGTGATGCTAACGGCCGTCGAAGGCTCAAATTGGATAGCCGGATCCGGAATCGCGCCACTGAAATATGCGCCCTTGTCGTACAGGTACGACTCTTCAGCGCTGGCCAGGTTGCGCAGGTCCGCCTTCATCGTGGCGATGAAAGCCCGCTCCTTCGATGAGGCGAACTTTGGAACTCCAATAGCAGCCAGCAGGCCGACAATCAATACGACGACGAGCAATTCGATCAGCGTGAAACCATGCTGCGGGCGCATACGGCTCCAGGTAATGGTCTTATTCGTTACTCGCATTGCCGGGAGCAAAAGCGGCATGAGCCATCGTTGACTCATGCCGCAGATGCCACCGTCAAGCAGTGAGGCTAGATCAAGTGCACTTCGGCTCGCCTTCCTTCGTGGCCGGGGCCAGCGTGGTGGTGCCGATGTAGATCGCGCAGGTACGGGTGGTCTGGGTGTGCGCGACGTAGGCGGTCACGCGAGAGCCGGCAACCGTGATGGTCGGGCCAGTCACACCAGTGGAGGTCGCATACTGAGCAGCCGGCAGCGCAGTGGTGTACGCGGTGTTGTCACCGAAATACGCCTCTTCCGCCGTGATCAGGTTACGAAGATCCGACTTCATCGTCGCCAGATACGCCTTTTCTTTCGTGTTGGCGAACTTCGGGATCGCGATGGCGGCGAGAATGCCGATGATGACCACCACGATCAAGAGTTCGATCAGCGTGAAGCCCTTGCGATTCATGCTAAGCCTTCCTTCCGAGACGACCTGGTTTGAACGAACTGTCCCTCCGTTACCGAGGGGACGAAAGGGGCGACGGTTTCGACGGCTGGTTGAGCAAGGTCTATGCCCTACGCAGGGGTCTGTAAGTTAACTCTAAAAACCACTTGGCATTAGAGTGGTTGGGCGACGCCGTGGGCAGGCCATTCTGGTGAAGATAGGTCCCGTCATTTTGCAAGTGCTGGGGAAACTCGCAAGACGAACGGGAATGGTTTCTTACTGCTTCCCTGACAAAGAGTTACGTACTCAGGGGTAAGAGAAACTGCACATCTGAGCCCATATCGGTCTCAGCGCCAGAACCACCAGCCGGCCAATCTCGAGGTCCGGGCAGTCCGGCCTGGCTCCAAGTGAATCGAGCGTGGCGGAAGCCCCGACGATATCACCGGTCAACCAGTCGAGCGAAGCGACCCCGATCAGCCGAGCCTGCCGACGGGCCCCGGCCTGATCCAGCGCCAGCACGTACGTATCCAGATGAGGTGCGGACCGCTGGTGCTCCATTGCCGCCGCTCGTGCCACGGCCACGGCGCTGTCAGGAAGTCCCGCGGCCAGGAGTGCCTGCACCAGCCAACGGGACGGACGGTGGTCCCCGGGGGCAAGGCGATTGGACTTCCACGCATAGGCTATTGCCAGGTTGTGCCAGCCCAGCGCGACGCCGCTGTTGATGACGTAGAGGATGTTGAACGGATCGCTCACCGACAAGGCTTCGGCGGCGAGATACTCGGCGAGCGCGCGGGCGGTGTCGCCCTTTGACGCCAGCAGATCGCCGAGGTGGATGCGGGCCCGGTAGTTCTCCGGGTGGTCGCCCGCGTTCTCGATGATCTCCGTCTGCGGTGTCTCCCAGTACGGAGTACGCGTCCAGGTTCGCCCCGAGAACACCACCAGCAGCACGCCCATCGCGGCCATCATGAGCCGGTGATGGCTCGTGCCTCGCTGTGATTCCGAGAGCCATCCAAGCACCAGGGCGGGAGCCAGGACCGCCAGGTAGAGAGCGCGCTCCGCGAGCACGACGCCCGAGGTGAAAAAGATGTTCGAGGTGGGAGCGTAGCTTCCCGCAGCAACCAGGATTCCAAAGGCCACCACCGGCGCGGGCCGGCGGGCCAGCAGCCCGAGGGCAACGAGCGCTGCCATGGCAACCAGCCCCACCACTCCGCCCACCGTAAGACCGGCCTGCAGGGCCGTGGTTTGTGGCGAATAATCGGATGCCAGATCGAGGGGCCATGCGAGCAGCCGCAGAACGTCCAGCTGCACGGGCAGCATCGTGGCAACCTGCTGGAATCGGGTGAGTCCGTGAAAGGCCGTCGTCGCGCCGGTGGCGACGTACGGTCCGGCGATCGAACCCCAGACGTGCAGCCATCCCAGCGTCACTGCCGCCAGCCCCGCGTACAGCGGGAACATGCGACGCGCGGCGGGAGACCGGTCGAGCCAGTGATCTACCGCGATCACCGCGGTCGCGATGATCGCATGCTCCTTGCACAGCATCGCGAGGACGACGACCAGCACCGTGGCTCCGAGCCACGCCGCCGCAGCGCCATCCCGCGCCGCATCCCGGTAGCGCCGCGCCAGGAGTACCGCACCCAGGACACCGCATGCTGCGAGCAGCTCCGCGCGACCCACGATGTTTGCCACCGCCTCCACGTGGACCGGGTGAACGGCGAAGACGAGGCCCGCGACCAGCGCGGCCAGGGGCGACAGCCAGGCGAGCGCTACGCGCACGACGAGAATGACCGCGAGCACGTGAAGGGCGACATTGCCCGTGTGAAATATCCAGAGACCGTATCCAGCGGCTGCGCCACCGCCGCCAAGAGCCCAATCCACCGCGTACGAGAAGATCGCGAGCGGGCGGTAGAGCCCGGCTGAATCCCAGGGAGGGGGCCAGTATGGGAGAAACCGCGCGGCGAATGCGGCCGCGAGCGAATGCACGCGCGCGTTGTCGCGGAGGATGAGCACGTCGTCGCCGGCCCACCCGTTGAGGAGCGCATTGGCAAAGACGAGGGCGGCGACGAGTGCCGCGATGGCCGTTGCGCGGCGGGAGGTCAGCGACGGCATGCCAGGCGGTACAGGGAGGGACCCCGATCAACGCTGAAGAGCGGTGCGGCCTGCGCCGGGGCTTGCGCGAGCAGCCATTCGACGGTGCCCGCTCCATCCGAGGCCGGACCGGATAGCGCGACGTGTGTCACGCCGGATTCGCAGAGAAACGCCCGGACCGAGTCAGCTGGGTACGCCTCGGTGGTCCTGCCCTTCCATCGGAAGAGCGCGTTCGGCACCGCGACGCGCCCCGTGTACAGGTAGATCAGCGCTTCACCTTCCGCGGCAATCACGGCGTCTTCCGGGGTGCCCGACTGGATCGCGGGAACGAGGAGCCGGCTGGGCTGGCTGATTCCTTCGGCCGTGGCCGCAAAGGAGCGCGATGCGAGCGAGGTCGCCTCCCGTGGGACGAAGCCCACACACAGCACCGCGGCCAGGCCGCCGGCCACCACACGCCATGCGCGCCCACGGTACCAGGCGTCATGCAGGGCCAGGCCTGCCAGGCAGCCAAGCCACGGAAGCACGATCCACATGAACCGGTCGGGGGCGTACGGCCACACGGTGACCATGAGGACGTACGCCGACAGGCCCGCGACCAGGCCGGGTGCGCGCGGAAAGGCCAGCACGCCTCCGCGGACGAGCGCGCCCAGCAGGAGTAGCTCGAACGGCAGACGGAGCCACGCGCTATTACCCGCGATGACGAGGCGCGCCGGCGGGCCGAGGGCGCGGAGGTCGAGACCGGCCAGGAAAGCGCCGATCCCCGCCTGGCTCGCCTCGGTGGCGTACGACCCGTAGTTCGCGGATAGTCGTGGATCGACCTCGCCCGCGTGTCCCGCGACCCACGCAAACCACGGCACGACCAGGAGCGCCGCCACTCCCATGCCGACGGCCGCGGCTCGCCACCCGTGGCGGATCCACAAGCCGAGGACCACGCCACCGATGATCGTGACGCCGATGCTGCGAGTGAGGGTGGCGAGACCCGCCAGCAGGCCGGCAACCGCCGCGAGCCGGAGCGCCGGCCCGGAAGCATCCGTGGCGAGCATGGCACCGGCCGCGAGCGCGAGAAACATCGGCTCCGAGAAACGGACACCCACGATTGTCAGCAGGGGGAAGGCGACGAATCCCGCTGGAAGCATCACGTACTGGACGAGCGACGGCGCTTTCCAGCGCCGCGCATGAATGGCAAGAAGGCAGGCGGCGAGGCTAAGCACGGCGCAGTCGAAAACCTGGAACAGGGCCACGTTCGAGGGAAACGATGGCCAGATCCGCCAGAGGACGCTCAGGGCGGCGGGGTAAAGCACGGGATAGTGAACCGCTGCCGGAGCGCCGGGGAGGTGGATGTAATGGAAGCCGCGGCCTTCGGCGAGAGACTTGGCGAGCACGGCGTAGATGCCGTCGTCGTAGAACGCACCCACGAGGGCGGCGGGTTGGGCCCAGAGCCCGAGCGCGAAGACGAGGACTCCGAAGATCACCGGCCAGTCAGCGGCAACCGCCTGCGCGAGGTTCTTCGCGTCCCGGCGCAGGTTCACGGCCGTGCGATGGCCGAGAAATGGGGCGTGCCACCCTCGATGACATAGCGGAACACGGGTCGGTCGGGATACCGCGCGAAGAGCGCACCATTGCGCGCGCCGAGATCACGGGCCCAGACGATGCTGCCGTCCAGCCCGGCGCTATTCAGATACAGGAACGGCGCGAAGGCGAGAATACCGTGTCGGCGGTCGAAATTGATTTCGTCGATGCAGGCCACCGGCAGGGTGTCGCCGGGCAAGAGGCGAAGATTGGGGTCATCCGTGACGCTCACCGCCACGCCAGGACGCGCACGCGCGGCGAGCGTGTCGAGCGTCGCAACGAGGGGCGGGCCGGAACGTTCCGTGTCCAGGACGCGCTCCAGCGTGCACGCGTCGATGGCCGAGTAGAGACGGCTCGAGCGGCTGACCGGCACTCCGGCTTCCCACATCCGCGCGATGAGGCGCGTGCCCCATCCATCCGGAATGACCACCAGCGCGTGGGCGAGGCCGGCCTGCCTGGCATCGCGATCCGGGTGCAGTGCCAAGGCCGGCGCCCCTTCGCGGAAGGCTCGAAAGCGGCCGGGCGCGATCATGACGAGACCGGTCACGAACGCAACGACGACCCCGAACGCTCCGGCCGCCCCGGGACTGCCCGAGCGTCGCAGGAGCACGAGCGAGCGCGCGGTGAGCACGAGGTACCACGGCACGGCTGAGAACAGGAAGCGCGGACCGTAGAACACGTCCCGGTGCCAGAAGAAGAACAGGAGCCCCGAGAGGACGAGCGCTCCAGCGACGGGAACGACGTCCCGCGAACCCAGGCTGCGCCAGCCCACCATCATGCCGGTCGCGATCACGAGCAGGATCGGGACGGGAAGGTCGAAGGTGTACGTGTTGAGGTGAAGGAGATCCAGGCCGGTTAGGCCCACCGCGCGCGTGAAATTCAGCGGCACGCCCCACGGCACCTGGTGGAATCCCAGCGAATGGTCCCTGCCCCAGAGGGCCACGTAGCCGAATGTTGTCCAGCTCCCCGTGGTGGCCGCGTTCCACGCGAGCGTGGGAACGGTCGCCATCCCCCCCGCCGCCGCCATCACCGCGAGGGATTCCGCCCTCCGGGTCCGGCCGAGCATCGTGATGATAGCGACGGGTACGGCGGCCGCGACGGCGTCGAGCGGGCGGAATGCGGTCATCAGCCCGAGCCCCACTCCGGCCGCCGCTGCCCAGGCCCAGCCGTGCGGGTCGCGCTCCGCGCTCATCACCGCGGCAGCAGCGCTCGCGATTCCCAGCGTCGCCGCGGCAAGGTGGCTCATCTCGCTTCCCGCCATCGCCAGCACGAACGGCGAGACCACGGCGAGCAGCGCGGCGAGACGGGCGACAGACTCGCCGGCGCACCAGCAGGCAACGCGGTAGGTGGCGAGTGCGAACCCGACAGCTATCAGGGGGTTGAGCAGCCACCATGTACCGAGAGCGAGACCGGCAGCCAGCACCACCGACTGTCCCGGCGGATACTGGGCATACCAGCGATCCGGACCGAGGATCATCTGAAGGATGCCGAAATTGGCGAGCTCGGCGGGCGGAGGAAGCCAGGCGCGCCCAGCGAGGATCATCCGCGCCTGGAACAGATAGGCAAAACCGTCCACGTTGCGGGGATTGCCGGAAAAAACGACGGCGCAGACCAGGACCGTCAGGAGAACCAGCAGGGCTGCGAGCGCCGCGAGATAGCCCCGGGCTGGCCAGGAAACGACTACGCGCCACGCCGCAAACAGGCGGGGTGCCGCGCGCCCCTTCGAGAGAATCCACGCAACGGCCGCGAGCAGGCCGGCGACGAGCATCCCCCACATCCAGGTCTGCCAGGCCCCGGCATACAGCGCGGGATCTCCACCGGCCCACCAGAGCCCGACGGGGGCGAGTGACCAGGCGGCGAGCAGCACCGCGGCGCCCGCGACCAGTCCGCGGAGCCACGGCGCCGGCGCCGGCGGGGGGGTTACCGGCCGCGCGGCGGGAAGAGATTGAACCGGAAGATGTGCCAGAGGGCCGCGACCCCGTCGCGCCAGTTGATCTTCTTGCCTTCGGCGTAGGTGCGGCCGTCATAGCTGATAGGAACTTCCCAGATCCGCGCGCCGGCCTTGGCCAGGCGCGCGGTGAGCTCGACTTCGATCCCGAACCGGTCGGACACGAGCGGGAGCGACTTCATGATGTCCGCCCGGACCATCTTGTAGCAGGTCTCCATGTCCGTGAGGTTCAGGTCGGTCAGCATGTTCGAGAGCAGCGTCAGGACCTGGTTCCCTACCGAGTGCCAGAAGTAGAGCACGCGCCGCGGGCCGGACTGGAATCGCGAGCCGAACACCGCGTCGGCCTTTCCCTCCAGGATCGGCTTGAGCAGCACGGGAAACTCGCGGGGATCGTACTCGAGATCGGCGTCCTGGATGACGATCACGTTGCCGGTGGCGGCGGCGATGCCCGCGCGCACGGCCGCGCCCTTGCCGCGGTTGGCCGGCTGGTGGATCACCCGATGCACCAGGCCATCGCGGTGCAGCCGGTCCAGGATCTCACCGGTTCTGTCGGTGGATCCGTCATTGATGGCGACGATCTCGACTTTCAGCGGGACATCCTGGAAGCGGGTGATGGAACGCTCGATCGTCGCTTCCTCGTTCATCGCGGGCATGACCGCGGTGATCACGACGTCGTTCCATTTCCCGGGGAGGGACGGGCCTCCGGGCGGGACCGTCATGAGTCGGCGGGGCGCTCGGCCGGGGCCTCGTCGCGCGACAGTTTCCGGTAGAGCGTGGACGGATCGATCCCCAGCACCTCGGCGGCCCGGGTCTTGTTGCCGCCTTCGGCCTGCAACACCCACATGATGTAGGCCCGCTCGATGACGTCCATCGTCGGGTTCTCCGTTATCCGGTCACTCACGAGGGGCTGGCTCTTCCGCTGGGTGATCCGCTCGGGGAGCGCGGCCAGGAGGATCTCGTCATCGCGCGAAAGAATGGCGGCATGCTCCAGCGCGTTTTCCAGCTC
>CAMDCH010000028.1:0-16613 GCA_945889655.1 bacterium HR33 | reverse complement strand
TTGCCAACTGGAAGGAAGGAGGCATCGATGTCGACCAGATTGGTGGCAGGACTGGAGTCGGGCACGCGTGGCTCCCTTGAGGTCGCTGAATGATCAGTGTGTCACGGTCGGATGTTGGAGCTACGCCGCTCCGCCAGAGATGGATCGGTTGCCTGCGGCCTCACGGAGTGTGTTTAAGGTGTGAGCGCGGGCTGACGCGGCGCAAGGAGGCTGATTGGTGTCCCCGTTTGATCGAAAGCGACGCGCACGAATCAGCTCCGACCACGATGGCCGCCTCAAGGCTTGCTGTCCATCCCTTCCTCATCGCTTCACATCGGCAGAGATCTTGCGAGCGAGGTTGGCACGGTGCCGAATCTGCGACGTTGGAGAACATTGATCTCTCGCCCGAAACATGCAACGAGTTCGCGCGTGGTGGCCCACTTGAGAGCGCCATGTTGCGGATGGAACCACGACCTGGTGGGCTTGTGAGACGGATCGAGGTGGCCCGGACGGTTCTGTCACTCTCGTTCGTGGCGGCCGGAGCATGGCATTTCATCGCACCGGCCGGCTACCGGGCGATCATGCCGTCCTATCTCCCATTTCCAGAATTGCTGGTCGCGGTGAGCGGGGCCGCAGAGATCGCTGGTGGGGCAGGGTTGCTGGTCCAGCGGTGGCGGCGGCTGGCCGGGGTGGGGCTGATCATTCTGCTCTTCGCGGTGTTCCCCGCGAATGTCGAAATGCTTCAGCAGTATCGGGCAGTCGCGGGAGCGTGGTGGAAGGGGCTCCTCCTGTGGCTGCGGCTTCCCTTTCAAGGCGTCCTGGTGTGGTGGGTCTGGCGCCTGAGCCGGCGCCGCGCGGAGGGCATCCATCCTCCCGCGCGTTGATCCCGCCACGATCGCCCGGCCGTGCGGGCCCGGGCGATCGGGTGGTACAGGACCGGTCCTACGCCAGGAACGGCGTGACGATCGCGGTGACTTGCGCTTTCGTCAGCGGTTCGTCGAACGATTCCGAGGCGGCCGGCAACCGGAGGACATCCACCACGCCGTGCACCGAGTTGTCCTCGCCGTCATAAATGCCCTGCGTGAAGGCCGGCAGGTCGTCACGGGAGTTGCCCGTGATCCAGCCTTTCTTCCCCCGCAGGCGGCGGACTTCCGAGGCGTGACGCGCTTCCACCGAGTGAATGGTGAGCGCGGCCGTGAGTACCGCCTTGTCGTTGATCAACCGGCCGGCCTGACCCTTGTACGCCCGGACGCCGGTGTCCTCGAAGGCATGCGCCAGCACCTTGAAGGTTTCGTATTGGCCGGCCCCGAAATTGAATCCCGCCACGTTGCCCTTGGCCGTGAAATCGAACGCGGGTTTCGCGCCGGGTGTCCCACCCTTGGCTGTGATCAACGCCGTCAACGCCGCGACGTGGGCGTTTTCATGCGTCATGATGGTCTGAAAAATGGTTCGATCGGCTGCGGGTATGAGGCCGGTGGCCGCCATTCCCCGGGTGTAGAACTCCGCCTCGAGGTACTCGAGCAGGAGCGCGAATTGCAGCACGTCGAGCACGTCGGATGGTGCCTGGCCGTACGCGTCACGCGCCAGCGCGCCGAGGGCGATTGGTATCGATCCGAGCGCGAGCGCCGCGGCGAGCTTGCCGTTCATCGACGCACCCTGCTTGATCTCTTCGTGCCGGGTTGCGACACGGTCGAGGATCTCGGGATCCACGCTATCCATCAATGTTGAGTTTTCCATGGGTCTCTCCTCAGCCGTTCCCGTTGGGGCCCTGGACAAAAGTCGTCGGCGCATTGCCGAGGACCACCTTGTCGTAAATGAATCCCTGCGCCGCCGTAGCCACCTTGCCCGGACTGAAGGCGTCATCGAATGACTGCGGGGCGAAGTCACCGGTCTTCGGTGCGAGCAGGTCACGTATTGCTGACGCGTGTCGCGCTTCGACCGAGACGATCTTCCCAGCGACGAGCAGGTAGTTCACGTCCTTCAGGTACTGCGCCGCGCCGTTGTACGCGGCGACACCGAGGTCCTCGAATGTCTTGGCGGTCGTGAGCACGGACATCCGGTTACCGAAGTCCACTCCGGGATAGGTCGGCGTCAGGGTGAATTGACCGTTCCCGCCGAGGGTCGATTTCAGAAAGTCGCGATGGGTGATTTCGTGGCCCTTCACATCTTCCAGTACCTGCATCTCCGCGGTCGAGTACCCGGCGCTCCCGGCGCCCGCCACCGCGCGGGTGTAGAAGTCCGCCTCGAGCTGTTCGAGCGCAAAGGCAAACTGGAGCACGGCGATATCACCGTTTGCGAAGTCGATAGTGACCGCGGGACCCGCCCCGGGCGTCAGCGTGTTTCCACCCCCGGTCGGCGGATTTACGACTACGTCATCCTTGCAGGCGGTCATGACGGCGGGCAGGAATACGATCGCTCCCCCCAGGCCCATCAGCTTGAGAAAGTGCCGACGGGTGCGCGGATCGCTCAGCTTCGCCGTGTCGGCGATCCAGAGCGTTTTGTTCTCTTCCATTGCTTCCTCCAAGACTGCTCGGCCGTGAGGCCAGCTATCGGTAGTCCGACATTCCTGTCGGCAGGGACTGCGTCGAGTGCTGCCCTCCGGCGCGAGCAGTCGTACCGCGCCAGAATTGTGAAGTGGACCCCGGGGTGTGGTCGGCCGCCGGCCTGGGCTAGCGGCCCTCGCCGACATCCTTCCTCCGGGCCGTGATCCGCGCCATGACGAGCCCGACTTCGTAGAGAAGCACCAGAGGGACGAGCATGACGAGCATGCTCAACGCGTCGGGCGTCGGTGTGAGGACGGCGGCGATGATGGCGGCGATCACAATCCAGTACCGGCGCCACCGGGAGAGGCTCCTGGGCGTGACCACGCCGAACCAGGAAAGCATGGTGATGACGAGGGGGAGCTCGAAGCAGATGCCGAAGGCGAGCACCAGCTGGAGCGAAAAACCGAAGTAGTTGTCCAGCGTGATGATCGGCTCGAAGTTGGCCTGCTGGTAGCCGAGCAGAATACGGAACGCCGCGGGCAGTACCCAGTGGTAGGCCATTGCCACGCCCGCCAGGAACAGCAACGTCCCGGCGGAAAGAACCGGCAAGATGTAGCGCTTCTCGCGCGCATGGAGCGCGGGAGCAAGGAAGGCCCACGCCTGCCACCCGATGACCGGCGATGCGAGGACTCCCCCCATGAGCAGCGCAAGCTGGAGCGAGACCACGAAGGCGTCGGTGGGGTGCGTGTAGAACAGCCGACCCGACTCGGGGAGAAACGGGGCAATGGGCTGCTTGAGCAGCCCGATCACGTCGAAGTGCTGCACCACCCAGAAGCCGGTGCCGGTCGCGAGTAAGAGCGTGAGCCCGCTCCACAGGATACGCCAGCGCAGTTCCTCGACATGATCGAGGAACGGCATCTCGCCGGGGAGAGCGATCGAGCCGACGGAAGGTGCGGACGATGCGCCCATCAGTTTCAACCCTGTGTCGATTCGAGGGGCGTGCGGTGTTCTTCTACCGACGCCCTGCCCTCGAGGCTCGAGGATTCGTCTCGCTGGGCCAGCCGCCTGGGACTGGTCTGCTGGCGCTCGGAGCGGGAGGAGCCTTCGATGTCATTCTGCATGTCCTTGAGTCCGTGCTTGAACTCACGGATGCTCTTGGCCATCGCCCCTCCGATCTCCGGCAGTCGCTTCGCGCCGAAAAGGAGCAGGACTATAAGGAGGATCACAACAATTTCGGAGAATCCCAGGTTGAACGGCATGAATTCGCCCTCGCGGATACATCGTGCATGGATTTCACGAGAGCCGAAGAATCCGGCTCATCGAGTCCTTCCCTGTGAACTGGTTCCAGCGGCAGCGGTCTGCGTGTGCGCCGATAGGCACGAGCAACCGGGTCGGAGGAGACGCCTGTGGGGGGATCTGGGCAATGCGCGTGCCCGTGGAGGCATCCGATCGCTTTCGCCGCCGCCCACCGCGAAGGTGTGCCTTCCATCCAGCACATCGCACCACACCTAGCCAACCGCGGCGAGGAAATGACGATAAGCGTCCAGCTTTCGAGACAAGCGGATTCGCAGCGTGACTCCGACGCAAGTCGAGTGGTGGATTCGGGTGTGTATCGCATCCGGCAAGACGCACCACAGGTTGGCCGGCCCCGCAACGCCAGGAGGAACAAGCGCTTCCGCCCGTGAGGCCCGGATGTCTCGTGCCGCGGCGCCTGGTGGCATCGGGCGTGCGTTGACCTGATCACCTGCGATCGCAATCAGAACGGCTGTTCGTTCTGCCGTTACGACGCCCGATGGTCTCAATCACGCCCGTTCAGGGCTGGAGGACATATGAAAAGCCGTATGCAGGTGTTGCTGGCCCTCGGCCTTGTCGCCGGGGCATGTGCTGGGCGACGCGATGTGCGAGGGAATCAGTCCCAGAGTGAACAACAGGTCGTCGATCGCATTCCGTCCACCAGTCGCTCGGTTCGCGCCGCCGCCGCGGGGCAGGAGGTCTTCCGATTCGAAACCTTCGGGAACGAGGGATTCTGGACCGATGCGGTCCGCGTGGTCGCGGGCATGGTCGCCGCGGGCGTCACGCCCATGAGAGCGATGGCGCTGGGAATCAGCGTGGATGTTGACGCGCTCGACAACGAGACTCGTGAGACCCTGCAGGCCCAGCTGAAAGCCGATCCGAGCGGGAAGACGTCCGCCCTGCTGAACGATCCCGCGACGACTACGAAGCTCCTCAATGCGAATGCCATCATCGGGATGCCGGTCAAGGACGCCAATCGAGACGGAACCATGGACGTGACGCGCGGCGACAAGGTTGGGGTCACCTGCGCCCTCTGCCATACGATCACGGACGGCTCCGGCTTTTCGCTCCCCGCTGGCGGCTCGATCGGGCACCGGCAGGATGGCCGTACCAATCACAACCTCAACGTGGGCGCCATCCTCGCGACGGGAGCTAACTCTCGCGCCTTGTTTCCCGTTCTCCAGCTCGCGCTCAGGGCCAACGGCGGCACGACGCTGGGCCGGGCGTCGAAGGGGCTCACCGCTTCATCGACCGAGGCCGCAGTCGACGCCTATCTCTCCGATCCGCAGGCCTATCCCGTTGGAACGTTTGACGACAGTTTCGACGGCAACGGCGACCCCATGCATATCACGCCGTTCTTCCGTCAGGACCTGGCCGCTCCCTTCGGTAGCGAGGGTGCGATCGCCAGGCTGGAGAACTTCAATAACCTCGTCTACACCGGGCTCCTCGATCTCACCGTGCTCACCACTCCAGGTGGCCGGGCGTTCCTGCACAAGCTGGGCGGTCCGGCAGGCGATGAAATCGCGGACGAGTACGTCAAGGTTCTCGCCGCGACGGGGGTGACGGGCTACCCGTTCGTGAAAGCCCTGCCAGGTGAAATTCCCGGCAGTGAGGAAGCTCCGGTGGGTCTCCGGGTAGACGAGGGCAAGCTCAGGGACCTCAACTCGTTCGTAGAGAACCTGGCCGCCCCGGACGGGGAGAAGGGGAACGAGGTCGCCAAAAGGCGCGGGGGGCGTCTCTTCGCAAGCCTGGGTTGTACCGACTGCCACAACACGGAGCAGGGCAAACCCGTGCGCGCCGACATCATCGCCATGAAGACCATTTTCCCCGGCGATCACCCGACGGTGCTTGCGACCCGTGAACCTCCGCTGAATCCGGTCCAGGACACACCCGGGAATACGTTCGACGACAAGATGGCGGTAGTGAACGCAAGCATTCGAGGTGGCCAGCGTGGCATCGCGCTCCCGTTGTTGCTCGACCTCGCGCGCAAGCCGGTGTTCCTGCATGACAACTCGGTGCCCTCCCTCGATGCGTTGCTTGATCCCAGCCGCCGCGCCATGGCGCCGCACCCGTTCTTCGTGGCGGATTCGGCCGATCGCGGAGCCGTAATCGCGTTTTTGCGGAGCTTGGATACACGGAGCAAGGTCGGAGGGGAGCAACGTCGCAACTGAAGGATCCGGACGTCAGTTAAGCTGCCGAACGCCATCCGGGCAGCATCGCGTCCAACGTGGTGGGTTGTGGGCGCTGGCCAAAAACTTCGGCGAACCCAAGCACCACTGATTCCAGCGACCGCCCCCAAGGGTCACGCGGGGCCCGTTCGCCCAGCTCCTTCTGGACACTGGTCATCGTCACGTCCGGAATCCCGCACGGCACAATCAGGTCGAAGTAGGATAGATCGGTAGTGACGTTGAGCGCGAACCCGTGCCACGTCACCCACTGCTTCACGTGAATCCCGATGCTCGCGATCTTGCGACCGCCGGTCCACACTCCGGTGTATTTCTCCCGCCGCTCGCCCGCGATCCCCATGTCCCCGAGACCTGTGATAAGCGCCTGCTCGAGGCCGCGAAGGAACCAGTGAAGGTCCTCGCGGTGGTCCTTCAGGTCGAAGATCGGGTAGCCGACGAGCTGGCCGGGACCGTGGAAGGTGATGTCGCCACCCCGGTCGATTTCGTGGACCTCGATGCCGCGCTGAGCCAGGAGTTCCCGCGACGTAGACAGGCTGCCTTCCTGGAACCCCCGGCCGAGGGTGATGACCGGGGGGTGCTCGACCAGCAGGAGGAGATCCCGCCTGATGGTTCCCTCGATGCGCGCTTGCGCGAGCGCGCGCTGCAACTGCCAGGCCTCGGCATACGGCATCCGCTCCAGGCCGATGATGCCGAGGTCGGCGCTCACTCCGCTGGGGCCGACCGGTACTTGCGGGACATGACCGACAGGCCTGCCGCGATGCCGGCGAGCAGCCAGACGAAGGCCCCCGACCAGTACTCGGAAGTGCTGTTCATGCTCATCATCGAAAAGGTAGCCACGCCCTGAGCGGCAGCACCGCAGCCCACCGCGCCCATGCCGGCCGTGAAGCCCATCGCCGCGCGCCGCCACGTCTCAACGATGTGGCCCGAGGTTCTCCAGCTTACGACGGCGGCCACGACGAGCCCGAGGCCCCATCCCAGGAAAACCGTGTTGTTCTGCGGGTCGGAGCCGAGGAAGTTGAGGAACTGGAAATTCTTCCATGCGGCCCAGACGCCGGTGGCGGCGACGGCGCCGCCGGTGGCAGCACCGGCGAGAATGCTGGTCAACGCAATCATGACACGATTCGGCTGGCTCATCGAATCCTCAAGCAGGGGGTTCGAATAGTGCAGGGCTACGCGTTGAGGACGCGGCCCATGGAGTCGAGGGCGGCTTCCGCCACAGCCTCGGAAAGCGTCGGATGCGCGTGCACGGCGAGCTCGAGCTCCTCCACCGTATACTCGTTTTCCCGGGCGACCGCCAGCTCGTGGATCATCTCGCTGGCGTGCGAGGCCACGATGTGGGCGCCCAGGATTTCTCCGTACTTCTTGTCGCGGATGATTTTCACGAAGCCGTCGGTCTCGTTGGCGGCGCGCGCGCGGCCGTTGGCGCTCATGTTGAAGCGGCCCACCGCATAGTCCAGCTTCTTCTCCTTGCACTGGTCTTCGGTCAACCCGATGCTCGCGACTTCGGGATGACAGTACGTCACGCTCGGGATGTTGTCATACCGGATCGGGTGCGGGTCCTGGCCCGCGATGGTTTCCGCCACAAAGGTCCCTTCCCGGCTTCCCTTGTGCGCCAGCATCGGCGGTCCGGCCACATCGCCGATGCAGTACACGCCGTCCGCGGTGGTCTTCAGGTTCTTGTCCACCTTCACGAAGCCGCGCTCGTCCAGCTTGATGCCGGCCGCCTCGAACCCCATCCCCTCGGTGTTCAGCGCCCGCCCGGCGGCCATCAGCACCTTCTCGACCTCGATCTTCTGGGTCTTGTCGCCGCTCTCGACCTCGAGTGTGACACCCGCCTTGCCCACCGTGGCGGATTTCACCTTGGCGCCGGCCAGGACCTCGATGCCGTGCTTCTTGAACACGCGGGCGATCGCCGCGGAGGAATCGGCGTCCTCGAGCGGAAGCATCTTCGGCAGGGCCTCGATGAGCGTCACCTTGGTGCCGAAGGCGCTGAAGATATCCGCGAACTCGGTTCCCACCGCGCCGGCGCCCACGATCGCGAGCGTCTTGGGCGGGGTCTCGAGAAAGAGCGCCTCGTCGGAGGAGATGACGGTCGTCTTGTTGATCTCGAGACCGATCTGCGGGATGCCCTTCACGCGGGTCCCGGTGGCGACCACGAGCCCCTTGGTGGCGACATGGGTCTCGCTCCCGACCTTGACCTTCCGTCCTGCCTCGAGCGTGCCCTCGCCCCGGATGACCGTGATCTTGTGCTTCTTCATCAGGAATTCCACGCCCTTGGAGTTCTGCTCGCTCACCTGGCGGGAGTGCTTGATGGCCGTAGCAAAGTTCAGGTTGTACGCGCCGATTTCGATGCCGAAGTCCTTGGCGTCGCGCTGGACGAGATTGGCCACGTACGCGCTGTGGAGCAGCGCCTTGCTGGGAATGCAGCCGATGTTCACGCAGACGCCGCCGAGCTTGTCGCGCTCGACGACCGCGATGGAAAGGCCGAGCTGGGCCGCGCGGATGGCGCAGATGTAGCCCGCGGGGCCGCCGCCCAACACAATCACATCGAAACTAGCCATGAGGATTCCTTGGAAAGTGAGAATGAGAAGTGAGAAGTGAGAAGACTGCTGCTCCCACTCTCCCGCCCACCCTCAAGCGTCAATCTATCGTCCAGCCCCTTCTCACTTCTTACTTCTTACTTCTTACTTCTCACTACCACACCATACTCAACGGATTCTCCAGCATTCTCTTGACCGTCTGCAAGAACTTGGCGCCGGTGGCGCCGTCGATCACCCGGTGGTCGCAGCTCATCGTCACCCGCATCCGCCGCCGCAGGGTGACCTGGCCATTGTGACCAACCGCCTGCTGCGTGATGGCACCGATGGCGAGGATGCCGGCCTCGGGCGGGTTGATCACCGCCGTGAACTGGTCGATGTCCAGCATCCCGAGATTCGAAACCGAGAACGTGCTGCCCGTGTACTCCTCGGTCTTGAGCTTCCGGTTCCGTGCCCGCTCCACCAGGTCCTTCGACTCGGCGGCGATTTCCCGCAGTGACTTGGCCTGCACATCCCGGATGACCGGGGTGATGAGGCCCTCATCGATGGCCACCGCCATGCCCAGGTGCACGGTATTGAAATACCGGATGTGATCGTCCTGCCACCAGGCATTGCAGTCGGGGTGCTGCACCAGCGCGAGCCCGACAACCTTCACGATGATGTCATTGAAGGAAACGCGCAGGTCGCCCGGAACGTTGTTGAGCGCCTCCCGGGCATCCCAGGCGCGCTCCATGTCTATCTCGGACGTGAGGAAGAAATGGGGGATCGGGGCCAGCGACTGGACCAGGCGCCTCGCGATCGTCTTACGGATCTGGGAGAGCGGTTCGTCGTGGAATTCTTCGCCGGGAACTGCGGTGCGAGGTGCGAGGTGCGAGGTGCGATGTGCCGCTGCACCCTCGAGGTCGCGACGCACGATCCGGCCGCCGGGGCCGGTACCTGACAGCTCGCTGAGGTCCACGCCCTTCTCCGCGGCGACACGGCGCGCGAGGGGCGAGGCCTTCACACGCTCGCCAGGCTCTGGTGCTTTGGGAGCAGGGGAAGGAGCGGCCTGGGCAGTGGGCGCAGGCTTCGGCGCCGCTGGTGAGGGCTTCGCGGCCGGTTTTGGAGCGCTACCGCCACCACCCACGATGCCGGCGATGTCCTCATCCGCCGCGGCGACCACCGCTACCAGCTTGCCGACCTCGACCGTTGCGCCAGCGGCGGCGAGGACCTTCCGCAGCACGCCGTCGCCGCGCGCGGTCAGCTCCATCACGGCCTTGTCGGTCTCGACCTCGGCCAGCGTCTCGCCGTTCTTTACCGCGTCGCCTTCGTTCTTGAGCCACTTGATGACCTTGCCTTCGGTCATCGTGGGGGAAAGCGCTTCCATCAGGACCTTGGTGGCCATGACCTCAGTCCTTGTAGGTAACCGCGCGCACCGCCTCGATCACCCTGTCGGGTGTCGGCTTGGTGGCGCGTTCGAGGTACTTGTTGTAGGGCATCGGGATGTCGGCGCCGGTCACCCGGAGGATCGGGGCGTCGAGATGGTCAAAGGCTTCGCGCTGGATGTCGTCCACCACCTGCGCGCCGACGCCCGCGAACGGCCACCCTTCCTCGACCACCACGACCCGGTTGGTCTTGGTCACCGACGCAAGAATTGTTTCCAGGTCGAGCGGCCGGATGGTGCGAAGGTCGATGACCTCGGCGGAGATCTGGCCGTCCTCGGCGAGGATCGCGGCCGCCTTGTCGGCGATGGCCACGGTCTTCGAGTGGCAGATGATCGTGACGTCGTCCCCGGCGCGGCGAATCAAGGCCTTGCCGAGCGGGATGACATGCTCACCCTCGGGGATCTCGCCCTTCATGTTGTAGAGCATTTCGCCTTCGAGGAAGATCACCGGGTTGTCGTCGCGGATGGACGCCTTGAGGAGGCCCTTGGCGTCGGCCGGCGTGGCGGGAGCGACGACCTTCAGTCCCGGGATGTGGGCGAACCACGATTCGAACGCCTGCGAATGCTGAGAACCCAGCTGGAGGGCCGCCCCGCCCGGGCCCCGGAAGACGATGGGGCAGGGGACCTGGCCCCCTGACATGTACAGCATCTTCGCCGCGGAGTTGACGATCTGGTCCACCGCCAGCAGCGCGAAGTTGAACGTCATGAACTCGACCACCGGGCGGAGGCCCACCATTGCCGCGCCGACACCGACGCCCGCGAAGCCCAGCTCGGTGATGGGCGTATCCACCACGCGCTTCTCGCCGAAGGCTTCCAGCAGGCCACGGCTCACCTTGTAGGCGCCCTGGTAGATCCCGACTTCCTCGCCCATGAGGAAGACGCGCTCGTCGCGTTGCATTTCTTCCCGGAGCGCCTGGTTCAGCGCGTCGCGGTACGTGAGGACGGGGCTCATTCGCGGTACACGTCCTTGTAGAGCTGGTCCATGTCCGGCTCGGGGCTCTCGTCGGCGAAGGTCATGGAGTCCTCGACTTCGGCCACCACCTCCGCGTCGAGGGCCGCGTACTCCTTGTCGTCCATCAGGCCGGCGGTCTTGAGACGCTGGAAGAGGCCGGGAATCGGGTCGAGCTTCTTCTGGCCTTCGACCTCTTCCCGCGTGCGGTAGTGGCCGTGAATGGGGTCCGACATCGAGTGACCCATGAAACGGTAGGTCCGCACCTCGAGCAGGGTCGGGAGCTTCTCGTCGCGCGCCCGCCGCACCGCCCGCTCGGTCGCCTCGTAGACCGCGATCACGTCCATGCCATTCACGGTCTCGGCGTGCATGTCGTAGGAGCAGGCGCGCTCGGAGATATCGTAGATCGCGGAGGCGCGCTCGAGCGCCGTGCCCATCCCGTAGCGGTTGTTCTCGCACAGGTAGATGGCGGGGAGCTTCCAGAGCGCGGCCATGTTCAGCGCCTCGTGGAAGGCGCCGTTGTTCACGGCGGCTTCCCCGTAATAGCACATGGAGACCTGGTCGGTGTTGCGGTACTTGATGGCGAAGGCGGCGCCGGTCGAGAGCGGGATGTGGGCGGCGACGATCGCGTGCCCGCCGAGGAAACCCTTGGACGCGTCGAAGAGATGCATCGACCCGCCCTTGCCGCCAGAGCAGCCCGTCGCCTTGCCGAACAGCTCCGCCATCACGGAGCGAGCGGAGAGACCGCGCGCGAGCGCGTGCCCGTGCTCGCGGTAGCTGCACATGATGTAGTCGTCTTCCCGGAGCGCGGCGATGGAGCCGACCGCGACCGCCTCCTGTCCGATGTACAGGTGGCAGAACCCGCCGATCTTGCCTAGCGCGTATGCCTCGCCGGCCTTCTCCTCGAAGCGGCGGATCAGGATCATCTGTCGCAGCAAGCCGCGATAGAAGTCGGTTCGGCTCTTATCGAGCGGGGGGGGAGCGGGGGGAGAAGCGGTGGCTGTCATGGTTTCGCGCTCAGCTGGCGTCCCTCGCTGCGCTCGGGATGGCGGCTTTTTGTACCTGTTCCCAGGCGTGGAATGACGACCGCACGAGCGGGCCTGCTTCTACATGGCCGTAGCCCAGGGAAACCCCGAAGGCGCGCAGCTCGTCGAACTCGGCCGGGGTGTAGTAACGCACGACGGGCAGGTGGTCATATGACGGCCGGAGATACTGGCCGAGGGTGAGGATGTCCACGCCTTGCTCGCGCACGTCGCGGATCGCCACGAGCAGCTCGTCCCACTCTTCGCCCAGCCCGACCATGATCCCCGACTTGGTCATGAGATCGGGGGCCATTTCTTTCGCGCGGCGGAGCAGCTCGAGCGCGCGCGGATACCGGCCGCCGGGGCGGGCGATGCGGTAGAGGCGCTCGACCGTCTCGGTGTTGTGATTGAGGATGTCGGGCCGCGCCTCGACCACGATCCGGAGCGCCGCGGCCGATCCCTTGAAATCGGGAATCAGCAGCTCGACGGACGTGTCGGGCAGGCGTCGCCTGATCTCCGTCACGCAGCCGGCGAAGCTTTCCGCGCCGCCGTTGGGCAGGTCGTCCCGGTCAACGGATGTGATGACGACGTGTCGCAGGTTCATTCGTTCGACCGCCTCGGCGAGCCGAGCCGGCTCGACCGGGTCGAACTCCGTCGGCGTCCCATGAGAAACCGCGCAGTAGGCGCAGTTCCGGGTGCAGACATCGCCGAGGATCATGAAGGTGGCCGCGCGGTGTTCCCAGCATTCGCCGATGTTGGGGCAGTGTGCTTCTTCGCAGACGGTATGGAGATCGAGATCGCGCATCATGCGCTTGATCTCGGCGTAGTTCGGTCCCCCCGGAGCCTTCACCTTGAGCCAGGCGGGCTTTCGCTGTACGGGGGCGGCTTGGGGAGCGCGGGTGAGCGGTACGAAGTCCATTGCTGCAAAGCTATTCGCTCAGGGGAAAGCGCGACAGGACAAATTCAACCAGATGGTTGAATAGGCTAGTAAGTCCAGAACCTCGCTGGGTCTACGCCGCTCAGGTCCTGTTCCATCAGCTCGCCCGCGTATCGGGAGGCAATGAGCTCGGCGGTAATCGCAGCGAGGAGGATTCCGTTCCGCCCGTGGCCGGTGGCGTACCAGAGACCTTCGACTTCGGGATCAGGACCGACGATGGGATTGCGGTCGGGGCTGCCGGGGCGCAGGCCGGCCCATTTCCGGCGAACCGGCTTGCCGTCGAGGGCGGGGTAGAGTTGGCCGGCGAGGTCCTGGAGGCGCGCGAGCCCATCGGGTGTGACCGATGGTTCGAAGCCCGCGTATTCCATGGTGGCGCCGACGAGCGCTTCGGATCCCCGGCGGACCACGTAACCGTGGTGACTGAAGACGATGGTGGTGGGTTCACCGGCGGGCCAGTCGAGCGCGATCATCTGGCCGCGGATCGGCTCCACGGTGAGGGGGCGGGGCAGCCCGCCGATCTTGCCCGACCAGCAACCGGCCGCGATCACGACTGCGCCCGCGGGTCGCGAGCCCGACGTGGTGAGGACACCGGCGACGCGGTCGTCGTTGCGGACGAGTGACTGGACCCGTTGCCCCTGGATTACGCGGACGCCGAGTTTCTGGGCACTGGCGCGCAGGGCTTCGAGCAGCGCGTTGGGGTCCAGCGATCCGTCTTCCGCACCCAGCAGGGCGCCGAGCGCCTTGCGGGAGAGACCGGGGGCGCGTTGCCGCACGTCGGCCTGGTCGAGCCAGTCGGTCATGAGGCTCTGCTGGCGCTGCCAGGCGATGGTGGCGCGCGCTTCCTCGACGTCCTTCTGCGTGAAGGCGACGTGGAGGATGCCACCGGTCCAGAGGTGGCAATCGATCCCGGTTTCTTCTTTCAGTTCGGGGACGAGATCACGGTAGATGTCCCGGCCGCGGATCTTGAGCGTGAGGACCGGATCGTCGTGCTTGGCATCGGCAAAGGGGGCGAGGATGCCGGCGGATGCGGCGGTGGCGGCGCCTGGCCGGGTACCGTCGTCCAGCAGCTCGACGGACGCCCCGCTGATGGCGAGGGCCCGCGCGCATGCGACACCGACGACTCCTCCGCCGACGACTACCACGTCCGGGTGACTCATGGTCTCTCAGCTTGTGGTGAAACCCGGTGAAACATACGTTCGTACGGCGGTAGTGGCAGGACGACCCTGGAGGAAGCGATGCGGACGATTCTCGGTTATGCGGTGCTGGCGATTATCGGATTCTTCGTTCTCAGGCTCGCCTTCGGGCTGCTTGGGGTGGCCTTCTCGATCGCCATCAACCTGCTCTGGCTGGCGGCTATCGGCTTTGGGTTCTATCTCGTGCTCAAGCTGATCAGTCCGGGAACGGCCCAGCGGGTTCGTGAGATGGTGACGGGGCAGCGAGCGGCTTGACGCCGGGTCCTGCCATGCACGTCGGACAGCCGCGGCCGGATACTCCCAAACCACTCGCGAGCGAAGCAGCCACAAAAGCGGGGAAGCCAGGCGGTGAGCAAACAAAAGGGCAGGATCCTCAGATCCTGCCCCCTGTGCCATTCGCGCTCCGCAGCCCCTGACCGTCTATTGGGTAACGCTGACGACTTCCGGCCTGTGCTCCGGAGGGTTACTCAAGGCCACGATGGTGCTGTTCGTATAAGCCGTAAGCAAAGCGCCAACCGGAATGTCCTTCGCGTCGCGTCGGTGGACCGACCCGTTCGCGTCCGTGACGAAGATCTTCGCCTCCCCAACCTGAAGAATGAGCTGCCCTTGCACGAGCTCGCCCGGCGTCCATTGCGCATTCGTTATATAGATGCGCGGCATTCCGACTAGCTCTACTTGGGACACTCGCCCTGTAATCGAATGGCTGTACTGGTCCAGAGGCGGCAATTGGTCCGCGCATCCTCCAAGTCCCAGGGTGACCATGACACCTATCCCTGATATGAGTGGCGTCCCTCGCATCGTACCTCCTTTCGGCCGGACGAGCCGGCTGTTTCTCAATCCACTACCAACAGGCGCCTTCTTCGGTTTGCGACACGTATGTCTGTGCCTCGTCATACTGACTGTCGCCAGAACTTACAGCGAGATACAGGGCCCCGTTCGCCTCGCCGTAGATGGTCGGGCCTGACCCACCCAAGGTGCCTGACCAGCTGTAGCTGTAGGGAGGCAGTCCTCCATAGACGGCGGCCGTCCACTCGCAACCCGTGGCGTACGGGATATTCACTGGCCCGTCGATGCTGGCTACGAGCTCACCGATGGCATAGCAGTCGTTGGAAGTGATGTACGTCCCATTCTGGATGCAAGAGTAGAAGAGACCGAAATCGTTGTAAATGTTTCCGAGCTTCCCAAAGACGGTATACATCGATGTCGGCAAGTTTGTTGTGTCACCGCCCCATTGCAGGCCGAGCAACATGACCCGCCAAGGACTGGAGGCGCTGTCGGTTACGAAAAAGACTGGTGCTCCACTGTCACCGCTCTTGCTCCGGAGCGCGACCTCGTCCTGGCATGCGAGGTCCTCCGCTCGGCCAGTGTACATGTTGACGCAGGTCGCGGTGATCGGCCCCTTGGACCACCCCGATGCCGTCCCAACCTTGTGCACGGTCAAACCGTATGCAGTGCCCTGCCACGCTTGATCGACGATCTCAAAAGTTCCGGCGACCCCAAGCGGCCCATCCGCGGTGGTTGACGTCCTGGCGGTATCCACGGGGCGCGCGATGAAGCCGAAGGAATACGTCACCCCTCCCTGATACTCAAAGAAGGCTGCATCGGCCCAGCGGCAGTCTGAGTTCTCCTCCGCACATTCGTAGTCCGGCCGGTCCATGATCTCCAGTCCAATCAAGTTGCTTGGACTCGAGGCACTGGGCTGAAACATGGAGTCAGCGAAGTTGAGCGATCGGTCGTGCGCAGAGCAATGCGAGGCAGTGAAGAATCCCATGGCATTACCTGCTATCGCGCTAAATCCCAGGCTGCAGCCGTTTGAATTGTTGCGTGCGATCTGGCGGCCAGCATTCACAGGACGTTTGTAAAACCAGAGCGTGTCTCCGAATTCCACCGGAGAACTCTCCACGACGACTTCAACCATGCCGATCGGGATTTCGCGAGCCTGGAGATGTTGTTCAATCGTAAGGCGAGCATTCTGAGTCCGAACCCCGATCACCACCTTGTTCTGAAACTCGTCAATGTCTGTAGAGAGGATCTCGAGCTCCCTATGGAGCGAATCCATCGCCCGGCGCACCTGCGTGAGCTGGCCCCAATCGTAAGACGCGGTGCGGACGGTCACGGGACGCTCGGCCATGCGGAGCTTTGCCCGGAACTCGTTTGCCCACTCCTGCGCGGCAGAGCGGTGAGAGGTATCGCGCAAGAGGACGACTGGTTCTTCCTCCGGGGTCAGGTAGAAGCCGGCAAACCCGGGTATATCGTGCTCGTTCAGGTATGCGAACTCATTGTCAATCGTCCACCCAGGTGATCCGCGGGTGGCTGGTGTCGCCCCAGGCGGCTCGATCAGTCGCCGAGTCGGCCGCAGGGCAGGAGAGTTCCGGGGTGGTCGGAGTGTGTCCTCAAAACAGCCGAGGAGACTGGCAATCGATAGCAGGACTACAGCGATGCGTACCCTCATCGGGACCCCCTTTGTGGGCGCAGTGAATGTGACCGCGGGCGCTCGACTGTTTATGCACCAAGGGCGCAGCCACTGATCACCGCGCTGCAGTCGCGGAGGGCGCATCAATGTTGGTGTGGCTTGGTGTGTCCACCATAGGCGAAAGTCTGACAAGCGAAA
>CAMDCH010000027.1:0-16862 GCA_945889655.1 bacterium HR33 | reverse complement strand
GTCCTGCTCGCGATCGGCACGGGGAAGGACCTCGACGATCCGAACCGGTTCCGCTTCACCGGCGAAGAGAGCTACGTGAAGTCCGAAGCGGAAATGTTGAAGCTGTTCCCGGGGCGGCAGGACCTCCTGGACAACACGCAGACGGTCGCCGATCGCTGCGAGTTCGACTTCGAGAAGCGCTACTTCCTGCCGGAGTTCCCGCGGCCCGCTGCCTACGCGAGCGACAACGCCCTGCTGGTGGAGCTGGCAACGGGTGGCGTCGAGGGCCGCTACGGCTCGCCCCTGCCCACGCACGTGAAGGAGCGGCTCGACTACGAGCTTGATGTCATCACGCGGACCGGCTACGCGGGCTACTTCCTGATCGTGCACGACTTCATCCGCGCCGCGCGCGAACGCGGGATCCCGGTGGGACCCGGGCGCGGCTCGGCGGCCGGCTCGATCGTCGCATACGGACTGGGCATCACGAACGTGGATCCGCTCAAGTTCGACCTGCTCTTCGAGCGCTTCCTGAATCCCGAACGCATCTCGATGCCGGACATCGACGTCGACTTCTGCTTCGAGCGCCGGGGCGAGGTCATCGACTACGTCCGCCAGCGCTACGGCCGCGAGAGCGTGGGACAGATCATCACCTTCGGGACGCTGAAGGCGCGCGCCGCGGTGCGCGATATCGCCCGCGTGTTGCGCGTGGCACCCGCGGACGCGGACAAGATCGCAAAGCTGATCCCGTCCGGGCCCGCCTACGCGCTGACGATCGCGGAAGCGGCGAAGAAGATCCCGGAGCTCGCCGAGCTGGCCAAGGAAGACCGCGTGGTGGCCCGTCTCGTTTCCCTCGCCGAGCGCATCGAGGGGCTCTCGCGCCACGCGTCGGTGCACGCGGCGGGTATCGTGATCGCCCCCGGCCCGCTGTGGGACTACGTCCCGGTCTGCACGCCCCCGCAGCGCGCCAGCGCCGCGGCCCAGGCGGCCGGCGGCACCGGGACCGAGGAAGCCATCATCACGCAGTACGACATGGTCGGCCTCGAGCAGGTCGGCATGCTCAAGATAGACTTCCTGGGCCTGAAGACGCTGACCGTGATCCACGACACGCTCAAGATGATCCGCGAGCGGCACGGAGTCTCGATCGATCTCGACGCGCTCGACTTCGACGACCCCGTGTCCTACGCCCCGCTCCGGGCAGGCCGCACGGCCGGCATCTTCCAGTTTGAATCGCCGCTCGCCACCGACACGCTCCGGCAGATCAAGTGCGACTCCTTCGACGACCTGGTGGCCTGCAACGCGCTCCTTCGCCCCGGTCCGCTCGACACGGGCATGCACCTGGTGTACATCCGCCGTAAGCGCGGCGAGGAGAAAGTCCGCTATCCGCACGAAGCGCTGAAGGACGTCCTCTCGTCCACCTACGGCGTGATCGTCTACCAGGAACAGGTGATGCGGATCGCGAACATCCTGGCGGGCTTCAGCCTCTCCGAAGCCGACGTGCTCCGGAAAGCGGTGGGCAAGAAGGACCAGGAGCTGATTCAGAAGGAGATGGGAAAATTCGTGGAGCGGGCCATCGCCCGCGGCCACGAAAAGAGGGTGATCGAGGATATCGCCGGCCAGATCGAGACGTTCGGCCGCTATGGGTTCAACAAGTCGCACTCCGTGGCGTACAGCGTCCTCTCGTTCCAGACCGCGTATCTCAAGGCGCATTACCCCGCCGAGTTTCTCGCCGCGCTGCTCTCCTCGGAAATCGGTGACTCGGACAAGGTGGTGGTCTACATCAACGAGGCGCGCGAGCTCGGGATCAACGTCCTCCCGCCCTCGGTGAACGAGTCGGGCTGGAAGTTCACCGTCACCGGCGACAAGGAGATGCGCTTCGGCCTCGGCGCCGTGAAGAACGTGGGCCGTGGCGCCCTCGAATCCATCCTCGAAGGACGCCGCACCGGCGGGCCCTACACCTCGCTCCAGGATTTCTGCGAGCGGGTGGACCTCCGTCTCTGCAACAAGCGTGTCGTCGAATCGCTTATCGCGGCGGGCGCCGCGGACCAGCTTGGCGGGCACCGGGCCCAGCTCGCCGCCGGGCTCGAGAGCGTCTTCGCCGAATCCCAGCTCCGCCAGGCCGAGAAAGACGCCGGCCAGGAGTCCCTCTTCGGCGAAGCCCCCGGTACCCGTGCCGCCGCCGACACGCTGCCCGAGATACCACACTGGACCGAGGCCGAGCGTCTCACCCGCGAGAAGGAAGTCATCGGCTTCTTCATCTCGGGGCACCCGCTCGACCGGTTCCGGGACGAGGTGTCGCTCTTCGGGAGCCGCACCACGGCAACCCTGGGCGTCTGGGGCGAGCACCAGGTCACGGCCGCCGTGGTGGTCACCGCGGTGAAGCGGCAGATCAGCAAGAAGAGCGGCGCCGAGTACGCGCGCCTGACGGTCGAGGATTTCCACGGCACCGCGGAAGCGCTGGTCTTCCCCGAGGCGTGGAGCAAGCTGTCGCAAGTGATCACGCCGGACGCGGTCCTCCTGCTCACCGGCGGCTACAGCCTCCGGGACCGCGGTGAAGACCGCGCGCCGTTCATCGTCGAGGGCGCGCAGCTGCTGGCCGGGCTCCGGCAGAACGGGGCGCTGGGCCTCGCGCTGTCGTGGACCGCGGGCGGCGGACCCGACTCCGATGCCGCGCGGGCGGCCACGGCGCTCTGCTCCGCGCACCCGGGCCCCGCGCCCGTGTTCGTCGAGTGGAGTGACGGCAACGGCACACAGGCGCGGTTGCGCTCGCGGCGGCTCCGGGTGGAACTTGAGGACGACTTGCTCACGGGCCTCAAGGACGTGCTCGGACCCGAACACGTTCGTCTGGTCAAGGCGAGGTAAGGCCGGCGTGGCCATCGCGTTCAACCTGGAATTCGAGAAGCCCCTGCTCGAGCTGGAGCGCCAGATCGCCCAGCTGCGAGAGCTGGCGCAGGATCGCCAGCTGGACGTGCAGCGCGAGATCGGCCCGCTGGAGACCAAGCTGGCGACCCTGCGCCGCGAGATCTATGACGGTCTCACGCCCATGCAGCGGGTCCAGGTCGCGCGCCACCCGCGGCGCCCGTATACGCTCGACTATCTCGACATGGTGTTCGAGGATTTCATCGAGCTGAAGGGCGACCGCCTCTACCGCGACGATCCCGCCATCATCGGCGGGTGGGCCCGGCTCGACGAGAAGGCGCTGGTGGTCATCGGCCACCAGAAAGGCCGCGATACCAAGGAGAACCTGCGGCGCAACTTCGGGATGCCGCACCCCGAGGGATATCGCAAGGCCCTGCGCCTGATGCGCATGGCCGAACGGTTCAAGGTGCCGGTCGTTACATTGATCGACACGCCGGGCGCCTGGGCGGGACTCGGCGCGGAAGAGCGCGGGCAGGCGGAAGCCATCGCCCGCAATCTCGAGGAGATGGCCGGGCTGAAGACCCCGATCGTCGCCGCCGTCATCGGCGAAGGCGGATCGGGCGGCGCGCTGGCCCTCGGACTCGCCGACCGCGTCCTGATGCTCGAGAACGCCGTGTACTCGGTGATCTCTCCTGAGGGGTGCGCCGCCATACTCTGGCAGGACGCGACGCAGAAGGAACGGGCGGCGCTCGCGCTGAAGCTCACCGCGCGCGACCACTATGCCCTGGGCGTCATCGACGAGATCGTTCCCGAACCGGCGGGCGGCGCGCACGCCGATCCGGAAAGCGCCGCTCGCGCGCTGCGCGGTTGTCTAGTGAAGCACCTGCGCGAGCTGGAAGCGATCGCGCCGAAGCAACTCGTCCGGCAGCGGTCGGAGAAGTACCTCAAGATGGGACAGTTCACCGAGGGCTGATTGCCCGACTTGCTCGAAGTCCGGTTCAAAGGCAACCGGAAGGCGTTCTATACCTGGGACAACACGACACCGCTCCACCTCGGCGATCCCGTGGTCGTCGAGGTCGAGCGTGGCGTGGACCTGGGTTTCGTCTCCGCCGTGGGCGACACTGCCGCGAAGAAATGCGGCATCGGTTGCGACGGCTGCTCGCTCACGGCCGCCCCGCGCGAGTCCTCGGGCAAGGTCCTCCGCCTCGCCTCCAGCGACGAAACCACCGCCAACACCGAGCTGCGGCGCCACGAGACCGACGTGCGCCAGAAGGTGACCGAGAAAACCCGCGAGCATAAGCTGGACATGAAGATCTCGGACACCGAGTGGCAATGGGACCGCAAGAAACTCACGATCTACTTCACCGCTGAAACCCGGGTCGATTTCCGGGCGCTGGTTCGCGATCTCGCGACGATGTTCCGCACTCGCATCGAGCTGCGCCAGATCGGCGCCCGCGACGAGGCCAAGCGCCTGGACGGCGTGGGCCGCTGCGGCCGCCAGTACTGCTGCAGCTCCTGGCTTCCCGAGCTGCGCCCGGTCAGCCTGTCCCTCGCCAAGGACCAGAAGCTCTCGCTCAATCCGTCCCAGATCTCGGGCGGGTGCGGTCGGCTGCTCTGCTGCCTCCGCTACGAGCACGATTTCTACGTCACCCAGCGCAAGCGTTTCCCGAAGGAAGGCAAGGACGTCCGCACTGGGCGCGGCACCGAGAAAGTCCTCTCGGTGGACATCTTCCGCGAGCGCGTGCTGCTGCGGGCCGAGGATGGCACCACCCGCGTGCTCGCGCTGGTCGACCTGAAGACGGAAACCCAGGCGACCGGCGGGTTCATGCCCGAGCCGCCGCCGCGCGCGCCGTCCGCCCTGACCACGTTCGACGAGGGCGACTCGACCATTACCAAGGAAGCCGCGGTTGATGCCGTGACCGCTCGCCCCTCGGGCCAGAAGCGACGGCGGCGCGGGCGTCGCCGTCGCCGCAACAATCCGGGCGGCCCGAACCAGCCGCCGCCGGCCGATGGATCCGGGCCGCCCAGTGGCGAATAAGTTCTACCTCACCACCGCCATCGATTACTCGAATGGCGATCCGCATCTCGGCCACGCCCTCGAAAAAATCGGAGCGGACTGCATCGCCCGATACCGCCGCCTGCGCGGCGACCAGGTCCACTACCTCATGGGAATGGACGAGCACAGCCAGTCGGTCATGCAGGCCGCGGCCAAGGCCGGCGTCTCGCCCGCGCAGTGGGTCGAGCGGATGGCAAACACCTTCGCCGACTACTGGCGCCGCCTGGAGTGCAGCAACGACGACTGGATCCGGACCACCGAGCCCCGGCACATCCGCGGCGTGACCGCGCTCCTCGAGCGCATCAGGCAGCGCCGCCCGGACGACCTCTTCGTGTCCGAGTACGAAGGGCTCTACTGCACCGGCTGCGAGGAGTTCAAGCAGGAGGCGCAGATCGTGGACGGACACTGCGTCGAGCACCCCACGCTCGACCTGGTGCCCACGAAAGAACGCAACCACTTCTTCAGGCTCAGCGCCTGGCGTGACGAAGTCCTGAAGCGCATCCGGGATGGCAGCTTCGGCGTCGAGCCTGCCATCCGCCGCAACGAGGTGGTGCGTTTTCTCCAGGACGGGCTCCAGGACATCTCCATCTCCCGCGTCCAGCTCCCCTGGGGCATTCCCTTCCCCGGCGATCCGGACCAGACCGTCTACGTCTGGTTCGATGCGCTGATCAACTACCTCTCGGCCACCGGCTTTCCCGACGACGGCTACACCCGCCTCTGGCCGGCCGACCTCCACATCATCGGCAAGGGGATCTCACGGTTCCACTGCATCATCTGGCCGGCGATGCTCCTCGCCGCCGGCGTGGAGCTGCCGCGCGCGGTGTGGGCCCACGGGTACGTCCAATGGGAAGGCGCCAAGATGAGCAAGACCGCGGGCGCCACCGTCACCGTGGACACTGCCATCAATCGTCACGGCCCGGACGCGTTGCGCTACTTCCTGCTGCGGGAGATCGGGTTCGAGAACGACGGCAACTTCAGCTGGGAACGGTTCGATATCCGTTACACCAACGAGCTGGCCGACGGATACGGAAACCTGGCCAGCCGCATCATCGCGATGATCGGCCGGTACCTGGAAGGAAAGACCCCGGAAACGCGTGCCGATACTCCGCTCGACCAGGAAGCCAGGACCCGGATCGCCGCCTATCGCGCCGCCATGGATAAGCACCTGATCCATGAAGGGGCGCAGGAGACGTGGGGGCTGATCTCCCGGGCCAACCAGTACGTCGAAGAGACGGCGCCGTGGAACCTGGCCAAGGCCGGGGACCAGGCGACCCTGCAAAACGTCCTGGGTGCGCTCGCCCGCGCCCTGGCCCAGATCACACTGCTGATTCAGCCCTACATTCCCGGGAAAACCGTCCTGGTCTGGCAGGCCCTGGGCCTGGCGGGGTCCCCGGCCGACTCCCGCTGGCCATCCCTGGAGTCCCCGGAAACCGGGGGCAAAAGCGTGACAAAGCTCACACCCCTCTTCCCAAAGCCCCTTGCAGCCCATCTAACCGATTAACCAGCAAAGACTTACAAACATAGCTTTGGTGGTTGACATGTGGTGGACCGGGCGGCAGTTTATGGGCCTGTTGCGCCCGCCCTACGGGGGCTAACCCCAGCCCGTATCGGCGCCTGCATTGGTGTGGCTTCGAAGCGAGGTCGGTGTATGAGTGAGCCGCGCTGGACGCTTCTTGTCGTCCCCCATGGCCCCGGGAAGTCGAAGTCAGTGGAAATGTCGCGTGCCGTCCTGCGGGTCATCCTCGGGTCGGCGCTGGCGCTGCCGCTGGTCGCGCTCGTTCTCGGCTACACCACCATTTCCAAGTCGGTAGACATCGCCCGCCTCGCCAAGCTGGATCGCCAGAACCTGCTCCTCGCCCAGGAGCTTCAGCAGACCCAGGACCTGATCGCCGAGCTGACCGACACCGTCGAGGTGATCGCGGGCCGCGACCGCCAGTTCCGCGTGGTCGCCGGGCTGACCCCCATCGACCCCGACGTCCAGCAGGCCGGTATCGGCGGTCCGAGCGGCGAATGGGCCGAACGCGCCCAGCTCGACTCCGCCGGGTCCCTCGGCAAGGCAGCGCTGGCATCGCGCGAGGACGTGTCGACCCTGGTGCGCCGCGCCAACCTGCTCGCCCGGTCGTACGGTGAAGCGGTGGACAGCGCCAGCCTCCGCATGGATCGCATGCGCCGCACGCCGTCCATCCTGCCCACCCAGGGCTGGATCACGAGCGGATTCAACAAGGCGCGCATCCACCCGATCTTCCACAGCGCACGCGCCCACGAAGGCATCGATATCTCCACCCCGATGGGCAGCCCGATCCAGGCGAGCGCAGCCGGTGTCGTCACCGCGGTCTACAACAACGAGCCGGGTTACGGCAAGCTGGTCGCGATCGATCACGGCAACGGGATCGTGACCCGCTACGCCCATTGCTCGCGGATCCTCGTGCAGGTGGGACAGCGGGTGCAGCGGGCGCAGGAAATCGCGCTCGTAGGAAACACCGGCATCGCCACCGGCCCGCACCTCCACTACGAAATCATCGTCAACGGGAAGCACCAGGACCCGCGGACGTTTATCCTGCCGGAGAGCATCGTCGACTAGCAGCGCAGCCGGCGCGAGCAGGCTAGGATTCTTCATGCCTCGCGCCCGCCATTCCGTAGCACTTCTCACCATCCTCATCGTTTTCCAGGGCTGCGCCGACCACGCGCCTGTGCACGTGCGCGCCTTTCTCCAGGAAGGCGTGCCTCTCCCCGACGTGGAGCTCACCGCGATCCCGTTTGATCCCGACCGCCTGCTGGATTCGCTCGGACGCGCCACCGGGTCGCCGCGCCCGTCGTTCCCGGCCCTCGCGCAGCAGATCCGGGAATACCGCCGCCGTGAGGAGCCATCGGCCAGCGCGACGGAGGCCAGCGCCAACGTCGCGTGGCTGGCGACGCGCGACAGCGTGACCCGCATGGCGCGCGACCTCGGGCGCCAGGACCGCAAGGCAAGCGGCTACCGCGAAGCCTACGCGCGATTCCGCCAGCTCTATGGCCGGTACACGGCACGCCAGGCGGAGCGCGAAGCCCGGCTGCGCTCGTCGGCGTCAGGCGACCGCGAGCTCGCCTCGGCCGTCACCCGCGCGTCGGATTCGCTGCGGGCGTGGGAGTCCGTTGCGCACCGTGACTTCCCGTCGGCGGCCGGTGCGCGCGTCGCAGAGGCGGGCCGACCGGCGCAGCAGGCCGAGACCGACTCGCTGGGCAACGCCACGCTTGAACTGGCGAATGGTGACTGGTGGGTCATGGCGCGCGTCCCGGATCCCGACAATCCCTTCCAGGAGCTCCGGTGGAGCGTCCCGGTCAGGGTAGCGGCAGGCCTCGGCGTGGGCCTCCCGCTCATGCGCTCCAACGGTCGCTCGGAGTGGATGCACTAGTGAATCGCGGGGCGCTGGCCTTGGGACTCGGGGCCACGGTGCTGGTGGCGACGGGTGCTTTCGTCGCCTTTCGCTCGGGGCAGCCAGCCGGTGAACGCGCGTCCGCCACCTCATCGCCCCGCGATCCAGGCGACCAGCTCATCCCCCAGCGCTCCAACGGCAGCCCCGCCGCGCCGGTGGTGGTCTACGAGCTCAGCGACTTCCAGTGTCCCTACTGCCGTCTTTTCTGGGAAGAGACGATGCCGGTCCTGGAGAAGGAGTACGTTGCGACCGGCAAGATACGAATCGTGTTCCTGAACTACCCGATCGCGCAGCTCCATCCCAATGCGCCGGCCGCCCACACGTTCGCGATGTGCGCCGCGGCCCAGGACCGTTTCTGGCCGGTGCACGACCTCCTCTTCCGGTACCAGGCACGCTGGGAGCACGAGGTGGATCCCAGCGGGACATTCCGCGCCCTGGCGGACTCGGCACGCCTCGACCGGCAAAAGCTGGCCGCGTGCCTGGCATCCCGTCCGCACCAGCCGGTCATCGAGGCGGAGACGCGGGACGCGATGCGGGCAGGAATCGGCGGGACACCGGCCTTCGTGATCAACGGGGGGATCATGACCGGGGCGCAACCCATCGACATCTGGCGCCCCATCCTCGATTCGATTTTACGCGGCCGGCGAGAAGATCAACCAGAGGACTAAGGGCCGCGTGTAACGACAGCGCTGCATCAACAGTTCTCTCCAGGGATCAAGTCGCCTCGGCCCCGTAGCCCAGCGACGGCGGTATGAGCAGCACCCGGCGGCCACCGACCCGCATGCCGGGAATGCCTTCCTCGAATCCCGTGATCACCTAGCCGATGCCCCGCTTGAAGCTGAGCGGCGTCGCGGGCGACACGTTAGCGTCGAACGGAGGCCGCGTATACCTCAAAAGGATGAAGCATCAACGCCCCGTTACCTGCCTGCCTGCACCGTTACTGCCGCTGTCGCGCCACTCAGGACGGACTAAGCCAAGCACGTTGATCGTCATAAGCAGCACCGACTTGGGTCTCGCTGGCCAAGGTTGGCACAGGGAGAATGGAACTTGCCTTTTCTCCCGGAACTGATGGTCGCATGCTGTTTCACATCAAGGATGTTCAGGAGTCTGCGATGAAAGTCCCGATGAGTAACCTCTTGTTACGAGCGATTGGCCCGCGGACCGCGCGGCTTGCCGTTGTGGTTGCGCTCGCGGGTGTTCTTCCCGCGTGCGACAAGCAGTCGCCCACCGGAGTCGGGACGCTCGCCAGCATCACCGTGACACCCAATGCCACTGTCGCCATCAACGCCACCCAGCAGTTCGTCGCGGTGGGCAAGGACCTGACTGGTGCGGAAATCGCGATTGCGCCCGCCTGGTCCATTGATGCAGGCGGAGGTGTCATCAATGACGCTGGTCTGTTCACCGCCGGCACGGTCCCGGGGACGTACACCGCCACGATCAAGGCGGTCAGTAACGGGGTGTCCGGTACCGCGTCGGTCACGGTGAACGTCGGGCCGCTCGCCACCATCACCATCACCACCGACACGTTGACCCTGCCCATCAGCGGCACGCAGCAGTACGTCGCCGTCGGCAAGGACGCCGGGGGCAACATCGTCCCCCTCATTCCCAGCTGGTCCGTCGCGGCGGGTGGTGGGACCATCAGCAGCGCAGGACTCTTTACCGCGGGCACTCGACCCGGTGCATTCCCCAACACGATCGAAGCCAGCAGCTGGAGCGTCAAGGGCACGGCGACCGTGACGGTCAGTACCGGGCCACTGGCGAGCATCACCGTCAGCCCGAACACCGAAACCCTGCCCGCCAATGGCGTTCAGCAGTACGCCGCCGTGGGCAAGGACGCCGCCGGCAACATCGTCTCGATCTCGCCCTCCTGGTCGGTTGTGGCCGGTGGCGGGGCGATCGAGACGTCCGCCCAATTCACCGCGGGAAGCGTGTCCGGGACCTTCACCAACACGATCAAGGCGACGATCGATGGCAAGTCCGGTTTCGCCACCGTCGTCATTGCCCCGGCGCCGACTGGCCCGTCCGTCGTGACCCTGGGTGTAGCGGAGACGTTCGGCATCCTCGCCGGCTCGACCGTGACATGCGTCAACCTTGGAGTAGTCCATGCCGACATCGGTGTCTGGGCAGGCAGTGCCATCACCGGCTTCGGGCCGTGCCTGGCTGACGGCTCGCTCCACGCGGCCGATGCGCCTGCGCAAGCGGCCCAGAGTGCCCTCACGGTAGCCTACAATCAGCTGGATGCCTTGCCCTGCGGCGCCACGCTCACCGCCGATCTCGGCGGTCGGACGCTGCAGCCCGGGGTTTACTGCTCACTGTCGTCGCAGGGCCTCACCGGCGAAATGTTTTTCGACGCGCTCGGCGACCCCAATGCGACCCTCGTCATCAAGGCCGCCAGCGCGCTCACCACCGCGAGCGCGCGGGTGACACTGCTCAATGGCGCGCAGGCGAAAAACATCTACTGGCTGATGGGCAGCTCCGCCACCATCGGCGTCGGCAGTGCGATGAAGGGCAACCTCGTGGCACTCACCAGCATTACGCTGGTGGACAACTCGACCCTCCTGGGAAGAGCGCTGGCGCGCAATGGCGCGGTCACATTGGGCACCAATAACGTCATCACCCTGCCCGGCGGCGGCGGCGTAATCGTCGGATCGGGATTGCTGGCCAGGATACTGGTCTCTCCCAACCCCGACACGCTGTGCATCAACGGGACGCAGCAGTTCACGGCCGTAGGCATGGACGCCAGTGGTAACATCGTGGCGATCTCGCCGACGTGGTCGTCAGGCGGTGCCGGGACCATCACGAGCGGCGGTCTGTTCACGGCGGGGACGATGCCGGGGAACTGGGCCAATTCGATCTTCGCGATCAGCGGGGGCATCACGGGGTACGCATCGGTCAAAGTAAAAGGATGCACGCCGCCTCCCCCGCCTCCCCCGGCTGTCGGGACATTGGCGACCATAGAGGTCACGCCCAATCCTGACACACTGATCATCAACGGGACGCAGCAGTTCACCGCGATCGGCAGGGACGCGGCCGGCAACATCGTGCCGATCTCGATCACCTGGTCGTCAGGTGGTGCCGGTACCATCACTGCAGGCGGTTTCTTCACGGCGGGCACGATGCCGGGGAACTGGGCCAACTCGATCGTCGCGACCAGCGGAGGCATCACGGGTTACGCATCGATCAAGGTGAAGAAGGGGCCGTTGGCGACTATAACCGTCACGCCGAACCCGGTCACACTCTCGATCAATGGCAAGCAGGTGTTCACCGCCGTGGGTACGGATGCGGGTGGCAATACCATCCCGATCACGCCCACCTGGTCGGTCGTCGCGGGTTGCGGTGCGATCAATGCGACGACGGGGGAGTTCACGGCAGGCACGGTCGTCGGGACGTGTGCCAATACGGTCAAGGCGAGCAGTGGCAGTCTTTCGGGGTTCGCCACGGTCGTAGTCACAGCGCCCGCCCCGATCCCGTCAGTCGTTGACCTGGGTGTGGCACGGACGTTCGGGATCCTTGCCGGTACCACGATAACGTGCATCAACCTGGGCAAGGTCAATGGTGACGTGGGTCTCTTTCCGGGTAGCGCGATCACGGGCTTCCCGACGTGCGAGCTCACGGGAGAGCGACATGCCGCTGACATTCAGGCACACGCGGCCCAGGACGCCCTCACTGCGGCGTACCTTCAGCTGGCTGGCATGCCGTGTGGTATCAATTTGACTGCTGATCTCGCTGGAGCGACGCTACAGCCGGGGGTGTTCTGCTCGCTGGCGCAGGGGCTGACGGGCGAAATGTTCTTCGATGCCCTGGGCGATCCCAATGCGACTTTCGTTATCAAGAGCGCGAGCACGCTCATAACCGCCGGCGCGCGGGTCACGCTGCTCAACGGCGCGCAGGCCAAGAACATTTACTGGCTGGTGGGGAGCTCCGCGACCATTGGGGTGGGCAGTGACATGAAGGGCAATATCCTGGCACTCACGAGCATCGCCCTCATGGGCGACGCGACATTGCTCGGGAGAGCGTTGGCGCGCAATGGTGCCGTGACTTTAGGCACCAATAACCTCGTGACTCTGCCGTAAGGCCTAAAGCTGGTCAGAAGAAAGCACCGCAGGCGTCGCCTGCGGTGCTTTCTTTCTCCGGGTGCTCCGTCACTTCGGTGGGGCCAGCAGATCACGAGGAGGCTAATCTTCGTCTGGCGCGCGATTCGGCCTCTTACACGCTCCGCGCCGAAGCTCCGGCTTCGGGTCGCTCTGGGGCCGAGTCGAGTCTGTGCATGAGTGGTGGCCCGGTGCATTGCCCTCTATCCTGCCAAAAGCGCCAAGGCTACGTCGTACAGCGCATGCGTCCACGCGGTAATGCCAAACCCGCGCGCCACGTACAGCGCCGAAAACGCCACCCCGGCGATCGCGCGGAACGTGAATGACGACAGCTTCAACTGGTCGCCGAACGGCCCGACGTAGTGAAAGGCACTGAAGATGAGCGCGCTCAGCCCCACGGCCCATCCCACAGCCACGGTCCGCCGCCACCCCAGCGCGGCACCGAGGGCGGTGAGCCCACCGACCAGCAGGACGCGAAAGAGGAGCTCTTCGTAGATTCCCGCGCCCAGTGACACCACCAGCTGCGTTCCGAGCGGCAGGCCACCCATGCCGGGTTGCGCGCCCACGGCCACTGCGAGCAGCGGGCGCAGCAGCAGCCCGGTCAGCGTGGACACGACCAGGCCGAAGAGGAGCGCGTAGATGATGCTCTCGCCGAGCATGGCACCGATGAAGGCGGGACGCAGCGGCCCGGGGTGGCGCCGCAGGTCGCGGATGATGAGCCAGAGGCTGATGCCGCAGACCAGGGCGCCGAAAATGAGCAACCCCCGCCGGCCACCGAACGCAATGAACATCGTCTTGAGCAGGACGTCGGCGCCGTTCCGTACGCCGGTGACGGCCGAGTGCGAGATGAGGAGCGACAGTCCTTCGTACAGGAGGAACAGCGGCACCGCGAACGTCAGCGAGTACCGTGGAGCCCTGGTTGCCTCCCAGTATCCCTTGAGTGACATGTGCTGGAAGGTAGCGTGAGCCTCCGGCTCGGGCTGTACCGCGCTGCGGCCGCGTCGCTGCGCCGGTTGCCGTTCGGCGGGACGCTCGGCGCGAGTCTCCGCGGCCGCGCAACCGCCGCCTGGTGGAATGCGGTGCCGACGGCGCGCGGCCCACGGATCTGGCTTCACGCTTCGTCGGTCGGCGAGGCGCTTGCCGCCGAGCCGGTCATCCGGCGGCTGGCAGTCACCGTTCCAGGCCTCGACGTAATCTGCTCGTGGTCTTCGCCGTCCATGGAAGGCTGGGGGCTGGGCTTCCCCGTGTCCGCGTCCGGTTTCGTTCCACCTGAAACCCCCACCGCGATCCGCCACGCGTTCGATTCCGTGGCACCGGACCTCGTGCTCTTCTCCCGGTCCGACCTCTGGCCGGAAATGCTGCTGGCGGCGCGTGACCGCGGCGTGCCGGTTGCCGTCAGCGGCGGAGTGATCCGCGACCGGAGCTGGCGGCTGCGCTGGCCCGTGCGAGGTTTTCTCTCCCGCCTGTATGCCGGCCTCCGCTTCGTGGGCGCCGTGTCCGCGAAGGACCGCGAGCGCTGGCTCGCGCTCGGTGTTCCCGGCGAGGCGGCCGCTGTCACGGGCGATCCCCGCCACGACCAGGTGCTCGAGCGGCTCACCCGCATGGAGATCGTCAGGCAGCTGGGCCGGAGGGTTGGCGGACGGCCGGTGCTGGTGGCAGGAAGCGTGGAGGAGGGTGAGAGCCTCATGCTCACGCGGGCCCTCGCCCTCACGCGCCGCGCACACCCGGAAGCCCTGCTGTTGATGGTGCCGCACGATCCGGCGCGCACCACGCTGAAGCGGTACTCGGGTGTTACCACGGGCGACTTTCGTGATGACGGGCCCCTGCCAGCCTGTCTCGTCGTGAGCGAGCGGGGGCTTTTGCAAGACCTGTACGCCGGCGGCCTGGCCGCCTACGTGGGTGGAGGGTTCCGTGGCGCGCTGCACGCCGTGGTCGAGCCCGCGGCGTACGGGATGCCGATCATCGTCGGTCCCGACTACCGCGGATCGCCCGACGCCGCACGGATGGTCGAGGGTGGTGGAGCGGTGGTGCTGCCGCGGCGCGGCGCGGTCCACGCGCTGGTGGCGCACTGGTCCCGCTGGATCGAGAGCGGGGGGGAAACAGCAAGCGCCGGGCTGGCGGCCCGGCGCGAATTGCATCAGGGTGCGGCGGCGCTTACGGCGCGGCGCCTGCTGGCGCTGCTGCCGGCTGCACGATGACCCCGGTGTAGGTAACGGTTCGCGGGACGACGAGCCCGAGCGTGATGATCGTGACGATGATGTCTCCCACGCCGCTCTTCGTTACCACGCGCAGGTTGGCAATCTCCGCGTCACCCGTGACCTGGCCGGCGAGGGCCCGGTCGAGCGAGATCTTGTTGGGCGCGGCGAGGCCCCACAGCACGAACACCGCCTTCTTCGTGACCGCGAAGGCTTCGCCGTTGGGTTGCTCCACCGCGCGGGCCGACAGCATGGTGCGGGTCCCCAGCGTCGTGGCGTCGAAGACCTCGACGCACGCGGAGGACGAGAGCAGGATCACACAGGCCAGTGCAGCAGCCATTGGTCGACTGATGGAAAACCTCACAGGTGCAGTTCCGTACGGCGGTCCGTCATGAAACGGGGCGCTTGCCCTTGGGAAAGCGCCCCGGAAACTAGTGCAGGATCAGGGGATTCGGTACCCGAACCCTATATACCCGGGACCAGCGGGACGCCGAGGCGGATCATGTAGTGCACGCCCACACCGATCGTCAGTGCCTGGTAATCGACTCGGTCAGAGATCACCGGGCTCGACGCCTTGCCGCTGAGCTTGGCCCAGTCGAAGGCGACGTGCGCGCCGAGACCCATCGGCAGCCCAAGACTGATGCCGCCCGAGAAACCCGGGCCGGCGCGTGTCGACGACGTCGTCCCGGAACTCGTTGCGCTGATTTGTACACGGCCCGCCAGCCAGGGTTCGAGCGAGGCGCCCGGCGTGGGGATGTTGAGCGCCACCCCGACACCGATGGGTACGGACACCACCTTGGTGGCCGTGGTGCCCGTTCCGAACTTGAGGTAGCCGGCCCCCGCCTGGAGGCTCACGGCTACCGGCACGAGCGGTCCGCCCAGCACCTTGAGCGCGAGGCTTCCCATGAACTGCGTTTCGTTCGAGGCGCCGGTCACGTCGCTGTCATACGACGCCGCACCCACGCCGACAGTCAGAAACGGCATGCCCGCGTACACCCGGCCGCCGATGGTGGTCGGATGGCCGGTTGAGGAGAGGGTACCGAACTTGGACGACGAGACCCGACCGAAATCACCATCGATGGTGATGCCGGTGCCGCCCTTGGGCGAGAAGTAGACCGGCATGCCCTGCAGCTGGGCACGCGCCGGGGTGGCCATCGCCAGCGACAGACCCGCCAGCATTGCGAGGCGCAGTTTCATTTGATCCGCTCCCGTGTTGTCTAGTGAACCCAGACAGCGCTGAACGCGATGCCTTCGATGTCACCGAAACCGATGCTGGCACGCACGTCGAACACGCGACTCAGCCGGAAATCGCCGCCGACCCCGAGCGCAAAATTGACCTCGGTGTTGCCGCCGCCGCTCGTGATGAACAGCACCGGCTCGGCATAGGGGATGATGCTCACCTGCGAGTTCTGCGGCTCGATCCGGCGCCCGAGCGAAAGCCCGGTGGAAATGATCGCCTGCGATGCGCCGGAGCGAAATGCGCCCACCAGTCCTACCACGAGCGCGCCATCCAGCGGGAAGTTTTCCGTGTGCGTGATCATCCGGGAGCGGCCCTCAGCTCCCAGGATCAGGTAGGCATCGCCAGCATCCGGGTTGATCAGCCCACCCCGGAATCCCAGGTCGAACTTCTGGTACCCGAAGCGATACTGGCCTTCGATACCGACACCGCCGCCATTCGGGAAACTCAGTGTCCCGCCGAATTCGCTGCGCGTGAACGCCCGGTAAGGCGCGTTGAACGACGGTGTCCCGGTGGTCTGGGCCGCGGCTGGTGCGCTCAAGACTACCAGCATCGCTGCTACTCCCAACAACATGTTGCGCATTTCATCCCCTCCCCACCGCGTACTCCGCCACGATGCGAACCTGGTCATCCGCGACCTGCAAGAACCCTCCCCTGACGCGGAACGTATGCGTGGTACCCGCCTGCCGTACCTTCAGGTCCCCTTCCCCGAGCAGCGTCATGAGCGGCGCATGGCTGGGCAGGATGCCGACTTCCCCGTCATAGGCCGGCGCGATCACGGACTCCGCGTCGCCCTCAAAAACCGCCTGCTCGGGGGAGATGACCGTAACGTGCATCACGCGGTCTCGAGCTTCTTGGCCTTCTCGATGACGTCGCCGATCCCGCCTACCATGTAGAACGCCTGCTCGGGCAAGTGGTCGAATTCGCCCGCCACCACGCGCTCGAAGCTCTCGATCGTATCCTGGAGCTTCACGTACTTGCCCGGAGTCCCGGTGAAGGCCTGCGCCACCGCGACCGGCTGGGACAGGAACCGCT
>CAMDCH010000026.1:0-16917 GCA_945889655.1 bacterium HR33 | reverse complement strand
TGCGAATAGGAGAGACGGAAGTTGGTCTGCTCCGTCACCGGGAACGACACCTGGACACGGGGCGACAGGGCCGAGTGGCTGTTGGCCTGGCGCCAGACGTTGGCATTCAGCGGATCGGCGGCAGTATAGAGCGGGTTCGTGAACGTACGCCCGGGAACAACCGGGAAGATCGAGCGCGTGTCGAACGCGTCCCACCGCAGGCCAAGCACGACGACCACGTCGCCGAGATCGATACGGTCCTCGCCGTAGAACCCGTACTTGATGGGGTCCTCGGAGTAGGCGTTCATGAACGTCTGCCGGAGCGGGCTGCTGTTGAAGAAGTTGACCCGGCTCCGGGTCATTTCCCCGCCGAACTTGAAGCGGTTATACCGGTCCAGCTGGAAATCCATGTTGAGCCGGCCGTACATCCGGCGCTCCTGGCCAAGCGACACCGCGCGATCGAGACCGGTAGTCGGGTAGCCGGTGGCGACGCCCCAGGGATTCATCCGATACGGCTGGGCTAGGTTGAGTTCGTTGCGGTTCAGGTACGGGGTCCGCGTGCCCTGGTTGGTCCGGATGTTCTGGATCAGGCGGTCCCAGTCGGCCTGCGAATTCAGCGAAGTCACCGCGTTGGCGCCGGCGTCATCCGAGAAGTGGTCGAAGTCAACGAGGAAATTGACCGGGGCGAACGACATCCCGAACTTCGCGTCGCGGTGGTTCACCTCATACGCGGCGTCCATCGCGCCAGCGACGTTGTTGTCGGCCTGGTAGGAGATGTTCGCGTCGATGGACAGCGCGCGGTCCGAGCCCTTGATGACATCCTGGACCCAGTTGAGGACGTAGACGCTGGAGTTCGTGGCGCCTGCGGTCGAGGCCGTCGGATAGAAGAGGCCGGAGCCGAGGAAATCGCGGCCCTGGTCGCGGTTCATGTGGCCCGAGAGGGAAATGCGGCTCCCGCCGAACGAGTACTGGAGCTTGGCGTCGAGCTTGCCCGAAGTCTGCCAGTTCATCGGCCGGCGCCGCCCCTGGCATTCGATTCCATCGTTGTTCGCCGCATCGCACGTGCCACCGTACTGAACGAACTTCGGGATCGATACGCGCAGGCTGTCTTGCCGCGGCGCGGACGTCGCCGGGTCGGCAATCGTGACGACGGTGTCGACGCCGCCAAGCACGAACGACGGAACGCTGTCTGCGCCCTGACCCCAGAAGTCGGACTGCTGACCTTCCGCAGTGCCGGCGACAAAGAACGTAAGGTTCCCGAACACCGGCCCGCCGATCGAGAACTCGGCCCGGTTGTATCCGATCGAGATCGAGTTGCCGAACGGCTCGTCCGATGCCAGGGAGAATGAACCCTGGTACCGGGAGGGGTTTCCAGCCCGGGTAACGGTAGAAATGATGCCCGACTGCGCATCGCCGAACTCGGCGCCGAGCGCACCGGTCGTGACCGAAGCTTCTTCGACCGCGTTGGTGCCGAGATCGAGGCGGCCGCCACCGGTGCGAACGCTCCGGACCGGCACGCCGTCGATGTAGATCGCCGCTTCACCTGCGCGACCGCCGCGGATGGAGAGCCCCAGGCCTCGGCCCGATTCTACGACACCCGGCTGGAGGGTCAGGACCCGGCGGATGTCGTCCACGGGCAGGTCATCGATCACTTCGCCGGTGACGATGGGCTTGGAGGTCACCTGGTCTCGAGGCACGATCGGTGTCGCCTCGGCCACGACCGAGATTTCTCCGATCGTCACGGCGGTCGCCAGTGAGAACTTCACCGTCATGGTCTGCCCCGCCAGGACGCGCACCCCGCGCACCTCGGCCGGTTGCATACCAATGAACTGTGCCCGCACGGTCTGGACTCCGGCGGGCACGTTATTGATGAAGTAATAGCCTTTTCCGTCGGTGACCGCGCCGAGCGAGGTTCCGACGATCAGGACTTGGGCGCCGCTCACCGCCTGTCCCGCTGGATCGAGGACTGTGCCCTCAACCTTGCCGGACGTACCCTGGGCGAATAGCGCGCTCGCTCCCAGCGAGAAGATCATCGCTGCGAGCAGTTCACGCACCCATCTGGTTCTCATGGGTCCTACCTCCAACCGAAGTGAAATCGGGCCTTCAAACGTCTGGAATAGTTCGACGATTCAGCATGCAGCGCAGGCGACACGCTCGCGTCCCAAGTGGGAACCGAACGTGCCGTACCGTAACGAATTGTCGCGCCAATGTGGTCCCGGGTGAAACACGTGTCAACCGGGTGAAACCCTTACGGACCTGAAGACGAGGAGGGCGAGGGTGCAGAGCTGTGTATGCTATTGTAATGCATAAGGTTAGTCAACTTCCAGAAACAAGAAGCGCCCGACTCGGCCGCTTTCGCGCTACGAGCGAACGATCAAATCAACCTGTGGCTCTCGCGGCGTGACTTCAGGGCCACTCGCCTGCAGCGCGACGTTGATCTCGCTGCGAACGCCGAAATCTCCGGTCAGGTACACGCCTGGTTCAACCGAAAACCCGACGCCCGCGATGAGCTCGCGCGCGTCATCGGTTTCGTAGCTGTCGAGATGCGGGCCGGACCCGTGCAGGTCCGTATCGATTGAATGGCCGGTGCGATGCACGAACGCGTCCCCAAAGCCGCGCTCAACTATCACGGCCCGCGCCGCCGCATCGAGGTCCCGGCCGGTCACTGTTTCCCCTGATTCCCAGGCTCGCCGAAGCCGCTGCACCGCGGCATCCCGCGCGTCCCGGACGGCAACCCAGACCTTCTGAACGCGGTCGGGAATGGAGGTCCCGGAGAACCCCATCCAGGTCTGATCCGCGAAAACGGTGTCAGCCTGGACTCCGCCCCACAGGTCCAGCAGAATCACCTCATCCTTCCTCAGGACTGGCGACCCCTCGGCCGAAGGCTCGTAGTGCGGGTTGGCAGCGTTCACCCCGAAGCCGACGATGGGCGGGTGTGTGGTCGCGAGGCCGGCTTTCGCGATCCTCTCGATGACGCGTTGCTGGAGCTGAAACTCGGTAACCTGGCCGGCCTGGCGGACGGCCTCTCCCAGGGAGGTCTTGGCAATCTCCGCCAGCTTCTCGGCGGCGACCCGGTGATTCGCCAGCTCTCCAGGGGACCACCGCGCCGCGAACCGTGAAACCAGGGGCTCGGAAGACACGATCTCGGCGCCCAGTTTCCGGAGAAGCTCCACGACGCCGGCGGGAAGGCGATCGAGATAGGGAACCTGGTCTTCGGGCGACCATTCCACCGCGATACGGCGGCCCCGGACGAGCTTGCCGAGCTCGGCATGGAGCTCCTGCCAGGTGGCGTACGGCCGAACCTCGCCGGGAAACCCCTGCAGCGGTTGCAGCTCGATCTTGTGTCCGACCGCCACGGACCGGCCGGTCGCAGCCAGCCAGACAAATAGCCGTCGGCTGCCGAGCCCCCCCGCACCGACAATCCGTTTCGCGACCGGGTTGATCCCCTGGAAATCGTAGATCAGCCAACCGTCGAGACGGAGGGCGCGGAGGGCCTCGGCGACCTCGGCCAGGTCCACGCGCGAAAGAAGCGTCACGATTCGCGATTGCTCCAGAGACAGAATGCGTCCCCGCGCGAGCGGCACTGTACGTGGAACAGGGCACCTTCAAAATCGGTCACCGCCCGAAGGATCTCGGCCATCCCCGATCCGTAGAACCCGCAGCCCACGCCGGCGGGAGTGGACAGTGCCGACGGCGGGTCGAGGATCGTGAAGCGGGCCCGGGCACTGTCCCGCTCCACCATCGCATCGAATATCCGCACGGCCCGTCGAGCGACCGCATACCCCACGCCGTTCCGGGCGAAGCGAGGAATGCCGCGGAGCGCCAGTACCGAGGGACTGCGCAACACACTGACGGCCCGGCGCCCTGCTCTACGGCCGGCATTGGCAAACACGAGGCCGGCGTCGCCGCGGCGGCCAACCAGCCGGAAAAGCGCGGCCACCTCCTCGAGGTCGACCCGCTTCTCGCGATCGGCGATCCGCCGGTAGCGGTCGATCTGCGCCGCGACCGTCCCGCTCATCCCGAGTCGCTTGCCCGCCAGCTCGGTATGGAATTCATCGAGACCATCTTCGACCGGGGCGTCCAGGTGCTGGATCGCCTCGAGGATGGTGAGGGGAACTGCCGCATGAACCGTTGTGAGGGTGGCTGATGCCAAGCTTCGCTCTAGGGCGATGGATGTGAAGTTGCGGAGAGAAGATAGCGCGCTCGGGACCATTGCGCCCGGCCCATCGTGCGAGCGAAGCTTGAGGAAGATGCCCCAGACAGCCGAAGAACAACGGACCGCGTTCGAGCGGGAGGTCCTCCCGCACCTCGACACCCTCTACCGAGTTGCCCTGCGGTTCACCAGCGAGCCGGCCCGGGCCCAGGACCTGGTCCAGGACACGATGCTCAAGGCCTTCCGGTCGTGGCACCGGTACGAGCCGGGCACCAATGTCCGCGCCTGGCTACTGACGATCCTGCGCAACACCTTCATCAATGACTACCGGCGGGAGAAACAGCGGGGCCCGACGGTGGACATCCACACCGCGGAAACCTTCTCCCTGTTCGAAGAGGTTCAGGAAGAGGACCACGAGGGCCGGTTCTTCGACCAGATCGTGGACGACGAGGTCGTGAAGGCCCTCGACGGGCTTCCCGACGAGTTCCGGGAGACGGTTGTGCTGAGTGACCGGGAAAGCATGACGTACCAGGAGATTGCCGACGTCACGGGAGTGCCGGTCGGCACCGTCAAATCCCGGCTGTTCCGGGGACGGCGGCTTCTACAGAAGAAACTGTACGACTACGCCGTGGAAATGGGATACATCAAGAGTAGAGAGGGGCGGAAAGACCCATGAGCCGGGATGCGTCGGGCGACATAGACTGCGACAAGGCAGTCGAGCACCTGTACCTGTACCTCGACCAGGAGCTCTCCGGGGAGGTGCGCGCCGCCGTCCGGGTACACCTGGAGACCTGCGAGGATTGCTCGGGCCATTTCGAGTTCGAGGCGGTCTTCCTCAAGTTCGTCGAGACGCGATGTCGCGGGCAATGCGCGCCCGACGAGTTGCGGCGGCGAATCTTTGACAAGCTTCGGCAGGAGCCGAGCGCGCAAGCCGACTGAACGTCCGCGGTGAAATTCTTCGCGACCGGAGCCGGCGGCACCGCCGGGGCCTTGCTCTCGCTCTGGCGTTGACCGCCGCGGGCTGCGGCCGCCGGTCGCCGTTGCTGCCGCTGGAGGTGGGAACCGGGGTTTCCGGTGGGGGGCAGCCGGCCTCATCCATCAGTGGAACGTGGCGTCGCACCTTGCTGGTGCAGACGCAGATGGACATGGTCACTTCAGAAACCACTTGGGTCTTTTCCCCCGGCGGAGGGTGCCAGCGGACAGTGGTAAGCACGTTGATCGCCGAGGGTTTTCCCCGGACCCAGGTTTCCCCCTGCAGCTTCAGCGTGGCCGGTGGACGGGTCACCGTGCAGTTCAGCGGCGGCACGCCGGTATCCTTCTCCGTGCTTTTCAGCGGTGGATCCCTGTTTCTCGACGGCCAGCAGTTCACGAGAGTCGGTTGACCTCGCACGACGTGATCATCGTTGGCGCGGGGCCCGCCGGATCGACGACGGCGGCCCTGCTGGCTGAGCGGGGCGTGAACGTGGTGCTCGTGGAGCGGGCGACGTTCCCGCGTCCCAAGCCATGCGCCGAGTACCTCAGTCCAGAGGCCGGGCGCATCCTCGCTCGGCTCGGCCTGCTGGAGCGGATCGACGCGGCGGGTCCGGCCCGCCTCTCGGGGATGCGGATCATCAGCCCGGGTGGAACATCATTCACGGGACATTTCGCCGGCCGTCATGGCTTCAGGGGTTACAGCGACCAGGGCCTGGCACTTCCCCGCGAGGTCCTCGACACCATTGTTGCGGAGGCCGCCGAGCAGCGGGGCGCGACACTGCTCCAGGGAGCTGCCGCCACGGGCGTGGAAGCGACGGCGTCGGGTGTGCGGGTGACGGTGCGGCACGGAGGCGGTCAGGACACGATTGCTGGCCGGCTGCTGATCGGCGCGGACGGGCTCAAGTCCCGCGTCGCGAGGACGTTCGGCCTGTCGCGACGGCGGGCGTTGCGCCGCCTGGCACTGGTGACCCACGCCGTGGATGTGGCCGGGATGGGGAACGTGGGAGAAATGCACGTTTCGTCATTCGGGTACGTCGGACTCGCGTCGATCGGGCACGGTGTGACGAACGTCGCGATCGTGGTAGACCGCGACCGGCGCGCGCCGGCCCCGGCGGAGCCCTGGTTTGCCGAGCTGCTCGGGGGATTCCCAGAGGTGGCCGAGCGCATGCGGAACGCGCGACTGGTTTCGCCGATCACGGTCGTGGGCCCGTTCGGGCGCTGGACCTCGCGGGCCACGGCGGACGGCCTGATGCTGGTGGGGGACGCCGCCGACTTTCACGACCCGTTCACGGGCGAGGGGATCTACGCGGCGCTTCACGGCGGGGAGCTCGCCGCCGCGCATGCCGAGTCGGCCCTCGGCAGCGGGCGCCTGGACGCCCGGTCCCTGGCACCGTACGACCGTGCGCGGGCAAAGGCCTTTCGCGGCAAGTGGTTTTTCGAGCGCGCGGTGGCGGCAGCGGTGTCCCACGAGCGCCTGTTCAACCGTATCGCGAGCCGGCTCGCCCGGCGGCCGGATCTTGCCGACCTGATGATCGGCGTGGCGGGCGACTTTGTTCCGGTTTCGCGGCTACTGCGTCCCTGGAACGCTCTTCAACTGGTAATATGAAACCCTCAGCGCCGGTGGCTGCTTCTTCCCTCTTTCGCGATCTCATGTCCCGCTTCGCCAGCGGGATAGCGATCGTCACCGCGGTCACCCCAGGCGGCCGGCTGCATGGCATGACCGCGAGCGCGGTCGCGTCGCTCTCCCTCGAGCCACCACTCATCGTGGTCTGCATCGACCGGACCGCGGACATCCATCCGATCCTGGATGCAACCCGGTGTTTTGCGCTGAGCATCCTTGCTGCCGACCAGGAGCACCTGTCCAGGCGATTCGCCGAGGACCGCGCCGACCGGTTCGATTCGGTGGGTCACATCATCGGATTGGACGGACTCCCGCTGATCGATGGAGCCCTCGCGCACATCACCTGCCGGAAATGGGGGGCGTTCCCCGGCGGCGACCACACGCTGTTCCTCGGCCAGGTGAGCGGGGGGGCCCTGTTCGAACGCAAACCGCTCCTGCATTACCGCCGGGGATACGGGTCGCTCGCGTGACCCTCATGTCGCCGGTGGGGCGGGAGGTGCTGGACGAGCCGGACTGTCCGCCGGAGATTGCCCGGGCGACGCTCCAGGACATCGCGTGGTCCAACACGCTCTTCGGTGGGCGTGTAGCGGTGTGGTATGGGGTTTCCCGACTCATTACCGATCATGAGGGCCCGCTGACCGTGCTCGACCTTGGCGCCGGAGCGGGCGACATCACGAGGTATATCACGCGCCGGGGCGCGGAGCGCGGCGTTGCGATCACCCCGCTCGCCTTCGACCGGCACCGGGAGGCGGCGGTACTCTGCCGCGGCCGGGGTCTCCCGGCGTGCGTGGCGGATGCGTGGGCGTTGCCGCTCGGACCGCGCTCGGTGGATGTGATCGTTATCAGCCAGCTGCTGCATCATTTCCACCGTGACGCCGGCGCGGCGCTGCTGCGGTCCCTGGCCCCGGCGGCCCGGCTGGGCATCGTGGTCGGCGACCTGCGGCGATCGTGGCTTGCCGCGGTGGGCATCTGGGTGGCGGGCCTGGCACTGCGTTTCCATCCCGTCACGCGCCGGGACGGGTTCACCTCGGTGCGGCGCGGGTTTACCGCGCGCGGCCTCTCGGAGTTACTGTTGGCTGCGGGGCTCGCCGGGCAGGTTTATCGCCGGCCGGGGTTCCGGCTGGTGGGTGTCTGGCGCGCGGCGGCCGCGTGAGGACTGTCGACCACATCACGGTCAGCGCCCCGATTGACCGTGTGTTCCAGGTCGCAGCCGACGTGGAGCGCTGGCCCGATTTTCTGAAGCACTACCGCTGGGTGCGGGTACGGGAACGGAACGCCGCCGGCTGCACGGTGGAGATGGCGGCGTGGCGACCGTTTGGTCTTTTCAATTATCCTACGCGCTGGGTCTCCCGCATGGAGATCGACGCCGCGGGGCGCCGGGTTCTCTACCGGCACATCGAGGGCATCACGCGCGGCATGGACGTGGAGTGGAGCATGCGATTGGACGGCAGCGACGTGAACGTGATGATCGTGCATGAATGGAGCGGCCCCGCCTGGCCGCTGATCAGCACCGTGGCGGCCAACCTGGTGATCGGGCCGGTCTTCGTACACGGGATTGCGTCCCGCACGCTGGCCGGCGTGAAGCGCCGCGCGGAGGCCCCATGAAGTCGATCGTGATCACCGGTGTCGGGTGTGTCACGCCGGCGGGCACGGGTGCCGACGGACTGTGGGCGGGCCTGCGGGCCCAGAAATCTCCGATCCGGACGCTGACGCGCTTCGACCCCGAGCCATACCGCACCCGGATCGCCGCCGAAATCCCGGATTTTCGCGCCGAGGACCATCTCACCAACAAGTCCGCGAAGCGGTTCGACCGCTATTCGCAGCTGGGCGTGACCGCCGCGAAGCTCGCGGTGGAAGACGCTGGTCTCAAGCTCGAGCAGGAGGACCGCGACCGCATCGGCGTGAGCATGGGATCGGCACTCGGCGGCATCGCCAAGGCCGAGGCAGAATTCCCGATCTTCCTGAGCGAGGGCATCCGGAGCGTGGATCCTTCGCTGGCGCTGGGGGTCTTCGGCGGTGCCGTCTCGTGCAACATCGCGATCGAGCACGGGTTCACCGGTCCGAATTCCACCAACGCCATGTCGTGCGCGTCCGGCACAATCGCGGTGGGCGATGCGTTCCACCGGATCCGCAACGGACAGGCCGACGTTATGCTCGCGGGAGGCGCGGAAGCTCCGCTGGCGCCGTTGTGTTTCGGCGCGTTCTCGATCATCCGCGCGATGTCCACGCGCAACGACGACCCGACGACCGCGTGCCGGCCGTTCGACGAGAAGCGTGACGGCTTCGTGATGGGCGAAGGATCGGCCGTGCTGGTGCTGGAAGAGCGTGGCCGGGCTGAAGCCCGCGGCGCCAAGATCTACGCCGAGGTCCTGGGCTACGCTGTCACCAACGATGCGCACCACATGACCGCGCCCAAGCCCGACGGCCGCGAGGCTGCGCGCGCGATGGAGCTCGCGATTCGCGACGCGAACGTGCAGCCGACCGAGATCGCCTACGTGAACGCGCACGGATCGTCCACGCCGCTGAACGACAGCACCGAAACCCGCGCCATCAAGCGCCTGTTCGGCGAACATGCGTACAAGCTGCTGATCAGCGCCACCAAGCCATACTATGGGCACTCGCTGGGGGCGGTCGGCGCGATCGAAGCGGCGGTCTGCTCGCTCGCGATGAAGCATCGCTGGCTTCCGCCGACGATCAATCTCCAGAAGGCAGAGGCGGCGTGTGATCTCCAGTACCTGCCCAACGAAGGCCGGGCCGCCGACCCGGAGCTGATGATTTCCAACTCGTTCGGCTTCGGCGGCATCAACGCCTCCATCGTCCTCAAGAGGGCATGACGTGACCCCCGACACGATTCGCCGCCTGACCGCAGAGTTCGTCGGTACGTTCGCGCTGGTGTTCATCGGCGGCGGAGCGATCGTCGTGGACGCGGCGAAGGGCGGGGCCCTGGGTCTCGCAGGCATCGCCTTTGCCCACGCGGCCGTCCTCTCGGTGATGGTCAGCGCGTTCATGAACATCTCGGGCGCGCATTTCAATCCCGCGGTGACCCTGGCGATCTGGATGACCAACCGGATCGACATCGCCAAGGCGGGACTGTACGTGGTGGCGCAGCTTGCGGGCGCCGTCGTGGCAGCGCTGGCGGTCAGCTGGCTGCTGCCATCCATGGCGGGTGAAGTCACCGGCTTCGGGGTGCCGCGCATCGCGGGCGACATCACGCTGACCCGCGCGATCCTCATCGAGGCGGTCCTCACGTTCTTCCTGCTCAGCGCCGTCTTCGGCACCTGCGTGCACGCGCACGCGCCGAAGGTGGGTGGCTTCGGGATCGGCATCGTCCTGCTTTTCGACATTCTGGTGGGTGGACCGCTCACCGGCGCGGCGATGAACCCGGCCCGCGCGTTTGGTCCGGCACTCATCGGAAACGACTGGCACGGACATGCGGCCTACTGGATTGGGCCACTACTCGGAGCTGCCGTGGCAGGATTGATCTGGGGAAAGATCCTGCTTCCGGTAACGCCCGAGGCTACAGAAGTGAGAAGTAAGAAGTGAGAAGTAAGAAGGAAAAACAGAGGGGGCGCTCACCGGGGGCCCCCTTCTCACTTCTCACTTCTTCTAGATAGCGACCGCCAGCTCGATCGCGGCGTAGGTAATGATGATGTCCGCGCCGGCGCGCTTCAGTGAGATCGTCGCTTCCCACAGGGCGCGGTCGCCGTCCAGGGCGCCGAGCTCGCCTGCCATCTTGATCATGCTGTACTCACCGCTCACCTGGTAGGCCGCTATCGGGCCGCCGAACTGGTCTTTCGCACGGCGGATGATGTCGAGGTAGGGCAGCCCCGGCTTCACCATGATGATGTCGGCGCCTTCCTGCAGGTCCAGGGCGATCTCGCGTAGCGCCTCTTCACTGTTCGGCGGGTCCATCTGGTAGGCCCGCCGGTCGCCGAACTGCGGCGTGCTGCCGGCTGCTTCCCGGAACGGCCCGTAGAACGCCGAGGCGTACTTGGCCGCATACGACATGATGGGGGTGTCGGTGTGACCAGCCTGGTCGAGCGCGGCGCGAATGGCCGCGACGCGACCATCCATCATGTCGCTCGGCGCCACGATGTCGGCGCCGGCGGCCGCGTGCGAAACGGCGGCGCGGGCGAGCAGTTCGAGTGACGGATCGTTGTCCACCACGCCGCCCTTCACCACGCCGCAGTGTCCATGCGAGGTGTACTCGCAGAGGCAGACGTCCGTGATCACCACCAGGTCCGGGGTGGCCTGCTTCATCGCGCGTACGGCTTCCTGCACCACGCCGCGCTCCTCGTACGCGCCGGACCCGACATCATCCTTGTGATCCGGGATGCCGAACAGGAGCACACCACCGAGCCCGGCATCGCGGGCGCGTCGCGCCAGGTCGCCCGCGGCCTTCACGGGGTGCTGGGACACGCCGGGCATCGAGGCAACGGGGGTCGGATCGCCCGTCGTCTTGATGAACAGCGGCCAGACGAGCTGGGCCGGATCGAGCCTTGATTCGGCCACCAGGCGCCGCAGCGCCGGCGTGCGCCGCAACCGGCGCATCCTGACTGTCGGAAAGCCGCTCACTTCTCCTCCATAGCTTCCAGGCGTTGATCAGCGATGAGATCCCGCGCGCCCTTGGCGAGCAGCTCGCGCGCGGCCTTCAGGCCACTGCCGCGCGGATCACGAGGATCCAGCTCGGCCTTCGCGGTCAGCGTCCGGGTACCGTCGGTCGCGTACACCCGCAGCAGCAGGTACTGCGCGCCGGGCTCGCCGAGCGTCGTAATCCCCAGCGGCACGCGGCATCCACCTTCCAGCTCGGCCATCGCGGCCCGCTCGGCCTCGACCGAGATACGCGTCTTCGCGTCGTCGAGCTGGGCTATGGCGCCGCGTGTTGCGGCGTCGTCCTCGCGCGTTTCGATGGCGAGCGCGCCCTGCGCCGGCGCCGGGACAAACACCGATGGATCGAGCGGCACCGCGTTGGCGGCCAGGTCGAGCCGCTTCAGCCCCGCCATTGCCAGCATCACGGCGTCCACCTCGCCCTTCTCGATGCGCGCGAGTCGCGTAGGCACGTTGCCCCGGATCGGCACGATCGCGAGATCGGGCCGTTCCGCCCGCAGCGCCGAGATGCGGCGCAGGCTGGCGGTGCCGATACGCATGCCGGCGCCCAGGCCCGCGAGGCCGGATCCCGCGCGTGACACGACCGCGTCCCGCGCGTCTTCGCGCTCGGGGAAGGCAGCCAGGACCAGCCCGCCGGGGACGAGGGCGCCGAGATCCTTGGCCGAGTGCACGGCCGCATCGATCCGGCCATCGAGGAGCGCGTCTTCCAGCTCGCGGGTGAAGAGCCCTTTTCCCTCGACGTAGGCGGCCGGCCGGGCAGATCCTTCGTCGCCCGACGTCCGGATCACCGTGATCTCGCTGGAGATGCCGCGCGCCGCGAGGAGGGATCGCACCCGTTCAGCCTGCCAGAGCGCGAGGGCCGAGCCGCGTGATCCGAGTCGTACCAGTGACATGCGCACGGAAGATAGCCAGCCGTGGAACCGCGTGAAAATCCGGACAGCCGGGCGCGCGCAAACCGTCTACAATTGTCGGTATGCGTTTCCTGGAGACCATGGGCCTGAAGGTGTGCCGTTTCGCGGCGCGCCGGGCGGCCCGGATGGAGATCCGCAAGCCGCGGGCGGCGGAGCGATGGCTGTCGCTCGCGTGCCGGGTGGCGCCGCGGTTCGACTTCGTTCACCGCGACCTCTGCGCGCACTACCGGCGCACGGGCGAACGCCTGAAGGCGATGGCCGTGGCCAGCGACGCGGCGCAGCGGTTCGGCGACTCACCGGACGCACTCATGCTGCTGGGCGAATACTGCGTGTACGCGTACCGGACGCACGATGCGCTGGTGGCGTACGAAAACGTGCTCGTGATCGAAGAGCGGGCGGATGCTGCGATGGCGGCGGGGGAGCTGTATTCGCGGGAGGGCGACCACGCGACGGCGGGCGCCCGGTATGCGCGGGCTTTTGCCGCGGGCGCGGGCCCCGACGCGCTGCGCTACAACGCGATGGAGCTGGTCTCGGCGGGCGACACGCGCGCCGCCGCGGAAGCGCGCACGCTGTGGGAGAAGGAAACGGGGAAGCGGTGGGCCGATACCTGGGTCCCGAGCCGCAGAAGTCACTGACTACACAGACAGGACCGCAGATTCCTTCGGTCACTCTGCGGCAGTTTCCGCGACTTCAGCGACGTCAGTGGCCTATTGCGTCGATCAGCTTGCCCAGCTCTTCCAACTCGAACGGCTTCGTCAGGAAACCGTTGTGGCCGGTTCCGAGCACCTCGATCACGGGACGCATGCTGGCGTAGGCAGTGGTGACCACGACCGGCAGGTCAGGCCGGCGGGTGCGCATCCGCTTGAGCAGGGCGAGTCCGTCGGTATCGGGCAGCTGCATGTCGAGCACAAGGATGTCGGGATTGAACGCCTCGAATTGCTCGAAGCCCTGGGCACCCGTGCCGGCAAAAGCCATCTGGTAGCGGCGCGCGAAATAACGCTCGTAGGCGCGGCGAAGCGGCTCTTCGTCTTCCACGAACAGGACGCGGCGCGCGGCGTCAGTCATCAGGTTTCGACCTCGAACATGTCTTCCAGCTTGGTGAGGACCAGCAGCATGCGGAGCTCCTCGCTCACCCCGCGCAGCCGCACCGACTGGCGCCGCGCCGTGGCATGCTGCTGGACAAGGATCAGGGTGCCAAGGCCGGCGCTATCCACGAGCCTGGTCAGGCTCATGTCCACCACGAGGCGGCCATTGTTCTCGGGCAGCGCATCGAGCAGGTCCACCGACGCGCGGCGGAATTCCACCCGGGTTTCGAGTCCCAGGTGTGACGGGGCGACGATCAGCTTCTCGGATTCCACTGCGGTGAACGTAGCCACAGATCACGCAGATCAGCAACGGATTCTCGTAGCCACAGATCACGCAGATCGACAACGGATTGCCGCAGATATGACCAGCGCTATCTGCGAACATCCGTTGCTGATCTGCGTGATCTGTGGCTACGATTTGAACCACTTGACCTTGCCAATGATGCGGGACATACGTTTACGCACTCCGCTGCAAGTCGTCAACTTCCAAAATCCGCTCTCAGATCCGCACAGGAAGGCCCGATGACGGACCGTATCGACACGCTGCTGAAGGAGAATCGTTCGTTCACGCCTGCGAAGGCGTTCCGCGACCAGGCGAACGTCGGCTCACCCAAGATCTACAAGAAAGCGCAGCGGAACCGGGAGAAATTCTGGGCGGAGCGCGCGGCAGATCTCGAGTGGTTCAAGCCGTGGAAGAAGATTCTCCAGTGGAAACCACCGCACGCGAAGTGGTTCATCGGCGGCAAGCTCAACGTCTCCGTCAACTGCCTCGACCGGCACGTTCGCGGCGACAAGCGCAACAAGGTGGCGCTCCTCTGGGAAGGCGAGCCGGGAGACCGCCGCGTGATCACGTACTGGGAGCTGTATCGCGAGGTGAACCGTTTCGCCAACGTGCTCCTCGGTCTTGGCGTGAAGAAGGGCGACCGGGTCGCGATCTACCTGCCGATGATCCCGGAAGCGGTGGCCGCAATGCTGGCGTGCGCGCGCATCGGCGCCGCCCACTCGGTGGTCTTCGGCGGCTTCTCGGCCGAGGCGCTTCGTGACCGGATCAATGACGCGGAGGCCGTCGCACTCATAACGGCGGACTTCGGGTACCGCCGCGGGCAGAAGGTGATGCTCAAAAAGGCCGCGGACGAGGCGCTGGAGGGCTGCCCCTCCATCAAGCACGTGGTCGTTATCCCCCGGCACGGAGAGCGCGGTGATGTCACCATGCGCCCGGGGCGGGACCACTGGTACCACGAGTTGATGGCCAAGGCGAAGGCCAGCAACAAGCCGGCGGTGATGGACGCGGAAGACCTGCTCTTCATCCTGTACACGTCCGGCACGACGGGCAAACCCAAGGGCATTGTCCATACGACGGGTGGATATCTCACGCACGTGAACACCACCACTCGCTGGGTATTCGACCTCAAGGACAGCGACGTTTTCTGGTGCACGGCCGACATCGGGTGGGTGACGGGGCACAGCTACCTGGTTTACGGCCCGCTTTCCTGCGGCGCCACGGCCATGATGTACGAGGGCGCGCCCGACTGGCCGGAGAAGGACCGTTTCTGGGACATCATCGAGCGTTATGGCGTCACGATCTTCTACACGGCCCCCACGGCCATCCGCGCGTTCATGAAGTGGGGACCGCAGTTCCCGAAGAAGCACGACATGTCCACGCTCCGCCTGCTGGGGTCGGTCGGCGAGCCGATCAATCCGGAAGCATGGATCTGGTATCAGCAGCACATCGGCGGGAACCGCTGCCCGATCGTGGACACGTGGTGGCAGACCGAGACGGGGGGAATCATGATCACCCCCCTGCCCGGCATCACGAAAACGAAGCCTGGGTCAGCCACAGTGCCCTTCCCCGGAATCGAGGCCGAGCTGCTGGACGGGGAAGGCAAACGGATCAAGGTCGGCGGCGGGTTCCTGGCACTCACGGCCCCCTGGCCGGGGATGCTCCGCACGATCTACGGTGACGACGATCGGTTCAAGAAGACCTACTGGAGCAAGTGGAAGAACATCTACTTCGCCGGTGACGGCGCCAAGCGCGACAAGGACGGCTACTACTGGCTCCTGGGACGCGTGGACGACGTCCTCAACGTCGCGGGGCACCGTATCGGGACGATGGAGGTGGAGAGTGCCTTGGTCGCGCACCCGTCCATTGCCGAGGCGGCGGTGGTAGGCAAACCGCACGAGCTGAAGGGCCAGGCGCTCGCCGCGTTCGTGATCCTGCGGTCGGGGTTCGAGCGGTCAGACGAGCTGAAGGGCCAGCTGCGCGAGTGGGTGTCGAAGAAAATCGGGGCGATCGCTCGGCCGGACGACATCATCTTCACGGCCGATCTGCCAAAGACGCGCAGCGGAAAGATCATGCGCCGCCTGCTCAAGGACATCGCGGCAGGCCAGACGCTCGGCGATGTGACTACACTGGCGGATCCGTCGGTGGTGCAGGCGCTTAAAGACAAGTACGAGGAGAAAGAAGACGGCTAGACGCAGCGACGCCAGAGAAATGTCGAAGGTTTTGGCGTCTAGGCTTCCAGGCGTCTAGGCGTCCTTAGCCCGGAGAGTGACGCGACAAAGATCGCGACTATGATCGCCGCGGACGCCAGGCACCACCGGCACCAGGCATTCAGCACGAAGGCTTCGAGGTAGGAGAGGTACGCGGTAAACCCGACACCGAAGCCCGACAGGGCCAGGAGCAGCAGCGTAGGCTCACGGCGGTTCGCCCACCTCGGCTGCAACCCCACCATGCTCACGATCAGCAGGCCCAGGTATCCGACGGCGCCGATGGCGGCCACTGGGAGCCCGGCGATCGTGGCATACGCGCTGGTCTGCACGTACTCGCAGGCGCCGGTGCCGCAGACCATCGGTCCCATGAAGCCCAGCTTCCACAACCACAGGTACGCCGAGAGCAGCAGCCCCACGAGCGAGAGGGCTGCCACGACCATCCGGTGCGTCACGACGTGGCGGGCTTCTTCAGCGCGTTTTCGATGAGGACCTTCATGCTGTCGAAGCTTATTGAGGTTTCGATGATCTGATTGCCGATAATGAAGGTGGGCGTGGAGTTGACGCCCAACGCGTTACCCCTCCGCATGCTGGCTTCGATCCTCTTCTGGTGGCCACCTGCCTTGATGCAGGCATCGTACTTTGCGAGATCCACGCCCGCCGCCTTTGCAAGGTCCCGGACCGCCCTGGCGCTGTTGCCCGCCGGCACCCACTTGTTCTGGTTGAAGTAGAGCTGGTCGTGCATTTCCCAGAACCGGCCCTGCTCGTCGGCGCACGCCGCGCCCTGGTGGGCGAAGGGGGCCTTCGGATGCATGGGGAGCGGGAAGTCCTGGAATCGCCAGCGAACCATCCCGGTATTCACGTACCGGTCGCGGACATCGGGCATGGTCAGCACGGCGAAATGCTGGCAGGCGGGACACTCAAAGTCGGCGTACTCGACAATCTCTACCTTGGCTGTCGCGCTGCCGAGCACGTAGCCGGGCGCGGTCGTGGTGTCGTTCGGGTCAGCCGTGGGGACATCCTGCACGGTGCGAGGGCCGCCGGCCGGCGCGGCGCCACGGGCGTAGACGATGGCGCCAACGCCGATCACCGCGATTACAC
>CAMDCH010000025.1:0-17061 GCA_945889655.1 bacterium HR33 | reverse complement strand
GCTCACTGCTACCGCGGCCTTCGAGAGGCGGTCCAGTGGCCGCACGATGAAGACGCCGAACCAGTAAGCGATGATGCTGACCACCACGAGGAGACCAAAGACGACCAGCAACGAGAGATTCCGGAAGCTGCGGAATTCGCGGTAAGCGGCGTCCCCGGGGATCTGCGTGACGACCGCGAACGCAGTGCGGGGTACCTTGACCAGGCTACCGACGACGTCGCGGCCACTCCAGTCAGCGTAGCTCACGGTCTGGGCCTCGCGGCCCACCAGCCGGGAAATGGCCCCCTGCGCGAGACGGGAGGACATCAGCTCGGAAGAGTTGCCGTCACCGCCTTCGATGATGACCGAATCCTGGGTGAGGTAGCTGCGGGCCTCGGTCTGGGCGCCCAGCTGGCGCAGCAGCTCCTTCACACCGGCGACCCTCACCCGCGCGGCGAACGCCCCCATGAGCGACTGGTCGAGCCGCAGGACCGGCACCGCCAGTATCACGATGGGCTCCCTGGCGCTGCTGTCCCAGTAGGCCGACCCGATGAGGCGCCCGTCCGTGCGCAGCGTCCGGGTCCAGTCAGCGGGCAGCGGCAGGGCACGCGTTGAGCGCGCCGTCGTGGCCACCGGCCGTCCTGCGCCGTCCAGGATCAGGAGCTCGCTGTATTCCGCCATGCGGCCCCGCACCGAGCTCAGGTAGTCGTTCAGGCGGCGGGAAGCCGCACCCCCGCCGCGCCCCGAGAGGTTCTCCGTGATGACGTACGAGCTGCTCAGCGTGCGCAGCTCGTGAAATCGCTCCTTGATCCAGAGGTCGACCTCCCGCGCACCCTGCGAGCTGGTCGAGATGAGCTCCCGCGCCAGTCGGCTCTCGAGCGCCCGACGGTTCTGGTTGTACGCGATCCACGCCGTGAGTCCCGAGGGGACGAGCGCCGAGAGAACCGCGAAGAGCAGGACCTGGTTGCGTATCCCGTCGAGCTTGTACTTGTGGAGGAACTTCGGAGACAACGGCGCCCGCTCGCGAAAAGGAGTGAGGGCAAGATGGCCAACGGATCTGAACCCGCAAGTGCAGAATGAAAAATGGGAGCCTCGACTGCTCCCATTTCCACCCGCCTACCCGCCTACCCGCCTAGCCGTCTACTTCTCCCGGAACAGCGTGATGCCGTACGAGAGCGGGTCCTCCGGCGGATCCGAGTTCCAGTCCTTCCACCCGTGACTGCCGTCGGTCTCAAAGCGGAGCGTGTAGCTGCCCGGTTCGAGCGAGACCGAGCGCTCGATGCGCCGGTTTTTCGACGCGCCGCCCGCTGCTTCCGTCTCCTCGTACTGCATGCGCCAGACTTCGCGGCCCAGGCTGTCGCGGATCACGCCGTAGTCGTACATGTCGCCACCGCTCCCCTCGCCGACGGCGTAGACCGCGACACCCGTGCGGCGGTCCAGGTGGAACCGTGTCTCGCCCGTGCGGCCACCCCGCACCCGCGTCACCCGGGCGAGCACGCCGGGAATCCGGTCGTCGTCGTCCGTGAGCCGGGTGATGAGGACGGAATCCTTTGCCGCCGCCGCCCCGATGGTGAGACCCCAGTACTCGGCGTCCATCGGCTCGCCCGCGTTCCAGCCGCCGCCGTACGAATGCGAGCCATCGGTGCGGGCGTAGGCCGTGTAGATCCCGGGCTCGAGGTGGAGGGTCCCGGCGTAAACGCGGTTCTTGGTCGCGCCACCACCGGCCTCCGACTCGTCGTAGGTCATGCGCCAGGCGGCGTGCCCCCTGGCGTCCACGATCCAGCCGTAGTCCTGCATGTCGTCGCTCGTGCTCTCGCCCAGGGCGAAGATCTGCACGTCGAGGGGACGCGCCACGCTGAAGCGCTGCCAGCGCAGCTCGTCATTGTTGAGGCGCGTGAGACTGACGAACACTCCCCGGGACGGCACCGGATCGTATTCGAAGGCGCGCACCGACTTGCGGTCGGCCGCATCACGGGTCCAGAGCGTGAGCCCGTAAAACGAGGGATCGAACGGTGGCGTGGCGTTCCAATGACCCAGTTCATGCGCGTCATCAGTGACGAAGCCGGCCACGTACCGGCCGGCGGGCAACTGGACGATCTGCCGGACTACGCGATTCTTGCGGGCCCCGCCGGCGGGCTCCCATGACTGGCTGCGGGCGGTCCAGACCACGCGCCGGTCGGCGGCGTTCATGATCCAGCCGTAGTCGGCCCAACCATCATCGCCCTCGCCGAGCAGGTAGACGTCGAGTGCGGTCGTCTTGTCCAGCTCGAAGCCGGCGCGCAGGAGCGCCTTGGGCTTGTTGCCGCGGATGGCCAGCACGGGGGTCGTGCTCTCGCCGCCGGCCGCGTCCCGGGTCACGCGCCGCCCGGTGCCGCGCAGGACCGCGCGGAAGGAGTGGTAGGCGCCGTCATCCATGAACGGCCCGCCAAGCTTTTCCATTCCCGCCGCGGTCGCGTCCGCATCCCGGACACGCCAGTCATGGTCATCCGACCAGTAGTTGCTCACCGGGAAGAGGGCGGCATAGCTCATCTCGTACGTCCCGGCCGGGAGGCGGACCGTTCCCTCGAAGGAGCGGAGCCCGTCCCCGTCGGTCCGCGACTGCGCGGTGCGCAGTTCCCAGACCACCTGTCGGGTGCGGACGTCCAGGATCCATGCGTTCCCCGGCCACGCATCCTGGTCCCAGGTCTGGCTTTCCTTTGACTGGAAGATTCCATGCTCCAGGAATTTCCGGACAGCGGTCCGGCCGCGTGGTTCTCCACCCACCACCGCTACCTGCACCGCCTGCGCCGAGTCGAGTACGAAGTACTGGGAGCGCAGCGACCGCGGCGCGAGACCCCGGATGGTCACGAGCGTGTCCAGGGCGGGCACCTGTGCCGGCGCCTGCGCTTGCAGCGCCAGGCCGATGGCCAGGAAGGCGATATGAGGTGTCATGGAGCTACCTCCACTACGTGAACCGGAACCAGGCTCTCTGAGAGGTAGGACGGTCCGGGGGGGCCCGGGGTTTCAGGGGGCGAGGATTCGCGGGGCGAACGTCGTGGCGGTGCGGGTAAGGGTGATCGAATCGCGGAAAAAGAGCGTCTGGTTGTTGAGGATCCCCTTGCTGGACCCGAGATCGGCACGGAGGGCGCCCTGGAAGCTGACCGGGGCGAAGTTCAGGCGCGCGGCGTCGATGGTGAGCGAAACCGCCGGGTGGGCATGCGAGCCGATGACGTTCACCGGGAGCGGCAGCGTGCTGGTTCCCAGTACGAGCGTGCCATTCCCGCTGATGACCCCCTCGTCCGTTTCCACCATCGCGAAGGAGAGCGCCCACCCCGACGAAGTGGATCCGCTCCACACGCCCGCCAAGGTCGCATCCTCGGAGCAGGATGGGAGCAGGCACAGGAGCAGGAGCAGGCCGGTCGTTTTCATGAAGGCCTAAGAGTACGTCAGCGCGCGGCGTCCACCAATGCCGCAACTTCGCGTACTTTGGGATTCACCAGCGGCGTTTGGGCGAGATGGGGTGCCACGGCTTCGAGCGTCTTGAGCCCGTTGCCGGTGATGCAGAGGACCACTTCGTCTTCGGGGGTGAGCTTGCCGGCCCGGGCGAGCGCCTGCGCGCCGGCCACGGTGACGCCGCCCGCCGTTTCCGTGAAGATGCCGGTGGTTTCCGCGAGCAGGCGCATGCCGTGGACCAGTGACTCGTCGCTCACCGCTTCGCCCCAGCCCCCGCTGGTGCGCATGGCGCGGGCGGCGAACAACCCGTCTGCCGGGTTCCCGATGGCGATTGAACGCGCGATGGTGTTGGGAATGACCGGCTGGATCTCCTCGCCGCCGCCCTGCACCAGGTTGACGATGGGGGAGCAGCCCGAGGCCTGGGTGCCGTAGAGACGCGGCGGCTCGCCCTTCACCAGGCCCGCCTCGAGGAATTCCTTGAATCCCTTCCCGAGCTTGGTCACCAGCGATCCACCGGCCATCGGGGCAACGACCGCCGTGGGCAGGCGCCAGCCGAGCTGCTCGGCGATCTCGAACGCGAAGGTCTTGGAGCCTTCGCCGTAGTAGCCGCGCAGGTTCACGTTCACGATGCCCCAGCCGTACCGGTCGGCGAGCTGCACGCACATCCGGTTCACATCGTCATAGGTCCCGCGGACCCGCACGAGGTGCGGATTGTAGATCGCGGTCCCCACGATCTTGCCCGTTTCGATGTCTTCCGGGATGAAGATCCAGGCCGCGAGGCCGGCGCGGGCCGCGTGGGCCGCGACCGCATTCGCCAGGTTCCCGGTCGAGGCGCAGCCCACGGTGTCGAGGCCGAGGGCCCGGGCGGCGTTGACTGCCGTGGCGACCACGCGGTCCTTGAACGAAAGGCTCGGATGGCAGACGCTGTCGTTCTTGATCCAGATCCGCCCGATGTTGAGCCGCCGCGCCAGCTCCGGCGCTTCCACCAGCGGGGTGAACCCGGTGTCGAGGGACAGCTCGGGCTCGCCGACGAACGGGAGCCACTCGCGGTACCTCCACAGCGAGGGAGCGCGCGCCGCGATCGTCGCGCGGTCCGCGAGCTTGCGGTTCTCACCGTAATCGGGATCCATGGGGCCGAGGCAGTTGCCGCAGACGGCCACGGCCTGGGCGTCCGAGGCCGTGCCGCACAGGCGGCAGCGAAGTGGCAACGCGCGAAGCGTGGATGCCTTCTTGTCGGGAGCGGCGGTAGCGACAGTCATCGTTCTTCTCCGTGCAAGAAACCCGGAGATGCCGTGCGCGGCGCTAAATGAGGTGCAGGGAAAAGCGGAGAACAGAAAACCCGGGCAGATCGCCGCGGGTCGTTCGCTTTTTAGCACGTTGTTTAGCGTGGCGGCAAGAGGCGGCAAATCACCACGGGCTTCAGTTGTACGCTGATGCTAACCCCTTGCCGCCGCAGGTGTCAAGCCAAAGCGGCCCCGCGTGGTTCGCGGCATTGTGCGGTCCCGGCCCACGCTGAAGATTCACCTCATGCCCCCGCGCCGGAGAACGCCTAGCCAGGTCTTGTTTGCGATCCTGGCGACCGCGCTGGTTGCGACCGCCGGTGCGGCGTACGCCCGTGCCGGGACGGAACAGGCAGCCACCACCCAGGCGGGGCGGCTGGAAGGGAACGTGCTCCTCTCCTCGCGCATAGCCCAGCGCCGCTCGCGGTTCCGGCTGTACACCGAGTATGGCCAGAATGCCGCGCCGCCGGGCCCCGCGGGGTCCACGAACGAACTTGGTAACGTGGTCATCTACCTGGACTCGGCGATCGCAGATGCTGAGGTGCCCGCAGGCTCGTGGCGGGTGCGGCAGGTGAACGAGGGATTCGCCCCGCACGTGCTGGCCGTGCCCGCCGGGGCGACGGTGGAATTCCCGAACGAAGACCCGTTCTTCCACAATGTCTTCTCGCTCTCCAAGACGCGCACGTTCGACCTGGGTCGGTTCGCGCAGAGGACCGTGAAGAGCATCCAGTTCGACCGCCCGGGCATCGTCCAGATCTTCTGCCACATCCATTCAGACATGAGTGCGGTCGTGCTGGTAGCGCCGAGCCGGTTCTACGCTACGCCCGACTCGACCGGGGCGTATTCGATCGACGGCATCCCGCCGGGCAGGTACCGGGTGGTGGCGTGGCATGAGCGGGCCAAGCCCACCGCCTCGACGGTCGAGATAAATCCCGCGCGCCCGGCGCGGCTCGACTTCAACATCCCGATTTCCGATGCAGCCCCCGCCGTCCGCTAGGGTACGCACGCGCGGAAGCGGTCCCGCGGTGCTCGGCCCGGTGCGGCGGGCTCCGCTGGCCGTTCGCCTCGCGATACTTCTCGCCACACTCACCGCGGTGGTGTTCGCGGCCGCATTCGTGGCGGTCAGCATCGGCACGCGCGCCCGCGCGCGCGAGCTCCTGTCCCGGCAGCTGGCCGCGCACCAGGCATCGCTCGCCGCGCTCCAGCGCCAGACCCTCCAGCAGGAGCTGGTGGCCTCCGCGCTGATCGCCGAGATGCCGTCGCTGCGCGCGGCGCTCGCCATCTACCGGGAAGAGTCCCGCGGCGGCCGCCCACGGCCCGACCTGGTCCGGACCATCCGGAGCGCACTCGAACCCATCACGCCCTACGTGCCGCAGTCACTCCTCGTCATCACGGACGACGAGGGGCGAGTGCTGTGGGCCGCCGACCGCTCGGGTGCAACGCTCACCACGGGAACCGACCTCTCCGCCGTCCCCGCCGTGAAAGACGCGCTCGACGGCGTCGAGCCCACGCTCGAGTCGAGCTTCGCCTACCTGCGGATCGGCGACGTGCTCTTCAATGCCGGCTGCGTGCCTATTGTCCAGAACGGCTCGCTGCGCGGCGTGCTGCTCCTGGGAGACCGGCTGGATTCCGCCGCCGTTTCCCGGCTCCAGGGGGTGCTCGCCAGCGACGTGGTGGTGCGAACGGCCACGCAGGTGCTGGCTACCAGTCTCCCAACGGCGGACGGCGCGGCGCTGGCCCGCCACGCTGGGACCGTGGACATCGATGGCTCGACCTACGTCGTCTCGTCGGTCGCGGTCGGCAGGACCGCGGACGGGGCCGCGGTGGAGATGGACCTGCTCCGCTCCCTCGCGGCTACGATCGGACCGCTGCAAGGCGCGCTGAATCGCGGATTCCTGATCTATGGCCTCCTGGCGGTAGGACTCGCGACCCTCGCCGCGATCGGCGTCGCCCGGTCCCAGCTCCAGTCGTTCCGTGACTTCGTCGGGTTCATGGGTTCTGTGGCCGAGTCACGCGACTACACCCGCCGCTTCTCCGATCGGGATCCGACGCCGGAAGTGGAGACGCTGACCAGCGCCTACGAGCAGCTGATCGCGTCCCTGAGCGAGAGTCACGCGCAGCTGGTGGAGCGCGGGGCCGAGCTGGCGCGCGCCAACACGGTTCTCCTCCAGGAAATGGAGGATCGCAAGAAGGCGGAAACCACGCTGCGCGAGCGGGACGAACAGCTTCGCCAGAGCCAGAAACTCGAGGCGGTGGGGACGCTCGCCGGCGGTGTCGCGCACGACTTCAACAACCTGCTGACGGTCATTCACAGCTATACCGAGCTGCTGATGCAGAATGTCGACCACGGCGGCACGATGCACTCCGATCTCGACCAGATCCGCCAGGCCGCCGCGCGGGCGGGCCGGCTCACCAGCCAGCTGCTCGCCTTCAGCCGCAAGCAGGTCATGCAGCCCCGCGTCGTGGATCTCTCCCAGATCGTGTCGGGGATCGAGACCATGCTGCGCCGGCTGATCGGCGAGCACATCCATCTCGAGTCCGTTGTTGCCGAGCGCGTCAGCCTCGTGAAAGCGGACCCCGGCCAGATCGAGCAGGTCATCATGAACCTGGCCGTCAACGCCCGGGACGCGATGCCCAAAGGCGGCCGCCTGGTGCTCTCGACCCGCAACGTGGTTCTCCACGAGGCGTCCGCGGACCACGGAGAGACGCCCGCGGGTAAGTGGGTCGTTCTTTCGGTGAAGGACACCGGAACCGGGATGGATGAAAGCGTGAAGCGCCGGGTGTTCGAGCCCTTCTTCACCACCAAGCCGGTCGGGCAGGGAACCGGCCTCGGCCTGTCCATGGTGTACGGCATCGTGAAGCAGTCGGGGGGATACATCCAGATCGATTCCGCCCCCGGCGCCGGAAGCGAATTCCGCATCTATCTCCCGGTATTCGCCGGGTCGGAAGAAGACCTGACGTCCTCCGGCGGGATAAAGCTGCCGCTGAGCGGTTCCGAAACGATCCTCCTCGTGGAAGATGAGGAGATGGTGCGCACGCTGGGGGAACGGACGCTCCGCGGGCACGGGTACACCGTCCTGTCGGCTCCCCACGGCGCGGCCGCGCTGAACCTGCTCGAACGGCACCAGGGGTCCATCGAGCTCCTCCTCACCGATGTCGTGATGCCGGAGATGAGCGGCAAGGACCTGGCGGACGAGGTGAGCCGGCTTTACCCGACCATCCGCATCCTCTTCATGTCGGGCTACACGGAAGACACCATCGCTACGCAGGGCATTCTCGAAGAGGGCGTTTCGCTCTTGCAGAAGCCGTTCACGCCGAGCGGGATGGCGCGACGTGTGCGGGAGGTGCTCGATGCGCCCGCGGACTAGCCTCCTGGTGCTCGCCCTCGCGGCGGGCGCATGGCCGGCGCGCGCGCACGCGCAGGACTGGCTGGTGCTGCAAGGCATCGCGGAGACGGAGGCGTGGGCCAGCGATTCCGGGTCCCGGCTCCTCACGCGCAACGCCGGGAAACCAGGCGTCGTGGGACGGCTCCGCGTCTTCACCGGCCTCGCGCCGAGCCGCGCGTTCCAGGTCATCGCGCTGACGGAGCTGGAAGGCGGCAACGCGTATACCCGGAATGAGCACGTCACCCTCGAAGCGCTCGTCGCGCGGGCGGTGGCGTCCCCGGCCCTCATCCTCGAAGCGGGGCGCATACCGTCCCCTGTCGGGGCCTTCGCACCGCGGCGCCTCGCACCGGTGAACCCGCTCATCGGCGAGCCAGATGCGTATCCCACGCGCTACCCCTGGGGAGCGCAGGTCTCCGGGAAAGTGACTCTACTCGACTACCGCCTTGCGCTGGTCGACCTCGCACCCGTTCACGACGGCTACTCCCCACCGCCCGGCTCGAGCTGGCGCGGCGTCATCGGCGCCGGGGTGACACCGTTCATCGGGGCGCATTTTGGCGGAACATACACGCGCGGGCCCTATCTCGGGGGGAGCGTCATTACCGCGCTGCAGCCAGGAGTGGACTGGAAGAGCTTTACCCAGGAAATCTTCGCGCTGGATGGGCGCGTGAGCCGCGGCTACGTGGACCTCCACGCCGAGTGGGCGCGGTCCACCCACGAGGTCCCCACGGTCGGAACGATCCCGGGAGTGGCCTGGTACGCGGAGCTCAAGTACACCTGGACGCCGCGATTCTTCACGGCGGGGCGCTTCCAGCAGAACGACTACCCGTTCATCCGGCCGATCAACGCCAACAGGTGGATCGGCGCGCGGGCCAACTTCTATGCCGGTGAAGTGGGAGTGGGCTGGCGAATGGCGCGGGGCGTGCTGCTGAAGGTTTCCTACCAGAAGGACCGCTGGGATGCTCCCCAGCTGAGCGGGCAGGCGGTGGCGGTGCAGGTCTCGTGGCAGTTCGACGCAACGGAGTGGGTACAACGAAAGCAATAAGGGCGAGCCGCCGAAGCGGCCCGCCCCTGGTCCCGCAGTTTTCAGTTCCTCAGATCTTGACCTGGAATCCCAATGCCACAACCGGGTAGAACTTCAGGTAGGGCTTGTCGTCGAGCTGTGCCTGGAGATCATCCCGCTCCGCGGTGGCCTGGGCGTCGAACTGCGTCTTCGCCGCCCCGGTGAGCGTCGTGGTGGCGCTGTAGGTCAGCTGCGGACTTCCCTGCATCATGCCGCCGAGTTCGAGCACGAACCCGACTCGGCCGCCGGTCGCGATCCCCAATCCGAAGTAAGGCGCCGCCTTCTTGAAGGCGAATTTCGCGAAGATGGTGTCCACCTGCGTTGACGTGTAGGTCGTGCCACCAATCTGTACGCTGCCGGTCGGGTTGGCCTTCAGCTCGACCTGGTTCCCGTTGTGGACGAGACCCGCGCTCAGGTGCAGCGGGCCGAGGACGTGGAGGTCGAGGAGTCCCTGGATCGTGCGCCAGCGGAGCTTGGCGACATACGCGAAGTCTGCGATTTCGAGATCATCCCTATTGTAGCTAGCCCAGTTGGCGCCGAGTCGCACGCTGAGCCGGGGGATGAAGCGATATCCCAGGTCGACGCCTACGCCGAGCGTCGAAGCCTTCACGCCGATCGACAAGCCAAGGCTCGGTAGACCGGGCGCCAGCGGGACCTGTGCCGCCGCCGGAATAGCGACCATCGCAGCGACCGCGGCGCTCATCATGACACGTGTGATCCTCATCACATTTCCTCGAAAGAGTTGGGGGCGCCCAATGGTAATGCGTACGCAAACTCACGCAAGACAAAAAGGCCGCCCCAGTGGGGCGGCCCTATGTCGAAGGAACACTCGGGAATCGCTCTAGGCGGCCCGCCTGCGGTGTGTGTGTCCAGCGGCGTGTTCCCGCGCGAGCTCGTCACGCAACGCGCGACTCTCGGCGACGGCCACGGCTTCCAGCTTCGCCACCGCGGCCTCCATGGAGATCGGCGGGCCAGGCGTGTAGAGACAGTTGGGGCAGTAGGCGCCGTCGCCATCCCGTTCCAGCTTCGCCATGTTGCAGGCGGGACAGCGGCCCATGGTCACCGTTGGAATATCGCGTGTCTGTTTGCTCATGTTCTCTTTCCCTCGTCCTGTGAGTTGCGGGAATTCCCCGACTCTCAACGCTCAAACACCGAAGTGCCGCCCCCGGTTCCAGAGGGCGGTATGGAAAACAGCCAAGTTGTTGAACGGGAAATACTTCGAAGCGGGCTCAGCCCCGGGTTTGCTGGTGCCTGTGATAGAGGTACGCCAGGGCCAGTGATACCAGCCCGAGGATGAACACCGAGCCCACGCGGTAGAGCGCGTCGAGGCTCGCCAGATCGGACAACAGGACTTTCGTAACCGCGAGCCCGGCCACCGCCAGCCCGGCGAGTCGCACGGGTTTCCGTTCGGTCGCGAACCCGATCGCGACCAGCGCACCCGCGAACAGCGTCCACCATGCACTGACTGCGAGGCCGCTCCAGAGCCGGGCCGTAGCCGGCGGCAGCGGTGAGAGCCGGTAATGCCGTAGCAGCTCCCCGGTGACGCCGAACAGCAGGAGAATCCCAGCGACACCCCAGAGCACGCCCGGCACAATCGGCGGCCATGTCCGGGCTCCCGTTGCCCAGCTGGAGCGGAAGCTGTTCGGCACGGGCGAAGGATCTCCCACGCCTTCCTGCACCTCTCGTTTCCATCCGCCTGACGCGAGTGCCGCGATCGAGAGGGTGGCCATCCAGAGCGTGAGCGCCCAGCGGTCGGTGAAGGCCGATCCGTCGTACGGACGGATATCCAGGTCCGGAATCAGCAGGTGAATCAACGCCAGCATTCCTGCACCGAGCGCATACCACCGGCCGTCGAATCTCTCGAGCGGATGATCCATGGCCGCCCAGGCCAGCATCATGAGCAGCAAGGCCCAGGTGGCGGCCAGCGACGGCCACTGTGCCAGCGCGGCCCCGGCCAGCGTCACGGCGGTCACGACGGTGAATGGAATGCGTCCCATCCGGAATGCCGGAATCGCGTACGCAATGGCCACGAGCAGCCACGGGCCGCCGCCGTTCGTGGCAAACCAGATCGGTGCAAGGTGTGCTGCCGCCCAGACCAGCAGGAGCGGCGTCATATAGAAGTAGAAGGTTTCCGCTAGCGACCATTCCCCTTCTCCCGCCTCCCGTCCCACCGGATCCGGCCAGATCGTCGTTGAATTCAGCGCTCGCCACCATACTGGGGCCGCAAGGACCATGCCCCCCACGGCTATCAGCCACTGTGCGGGGATGAGCTCCGCGGAGGCGAGGAGACCCCATCCGCCAGAGAATGCGAGGAGCCGTGTTTCCGGCCACCGCTCGCGCAGGCCCATGAAGAGGCCGGCCGTTCCGGCTAGCAGGGCGTACGGCAGAATCCGGTAGGGATTGGCAGGGGCGTCGGCGGCGGCGAGTCCCAGGCCAAACACCGCGGCGGCGACAATGAACGTCGCGTACCGCCAGCGCTTCGTGGCTGAGGCCGCGCCGATCGTCGCGCCCACCAGCGCGAGGTAGACCAGGAACGCGTCGGGGTTGGAGTCCGTGGACACCGCAACCGGCGAAAGGAACGCGCCGGCTGCCGCGGCGACGGCGAGTGCCTCGACGTCGAGCTGGTACGCCACGGCGGCGAGGGCGAGCGACGAGAGGGTGAGTGCGGCGATGTCTACTGTCGGGGGCACCAGACCGTACAGCGTGGTCGCCGCCCACAGGGCCAGGTAGATGATGCCGAAACCCAGTCCGATGAGCGTCGCGCCGTACATGCGGAGTCCGCGCTTGAGGATCCGTGCGCCGATGCCGGCCGTCACCAATCCCATCGCTACGCCGCCGATGCATCGCACGGCGGGCGAGATCCAGCCGCGGTCGAACGCCAGTTTCAGGAGATAGCCGGCCGCGAGCAGCACCAGCAGCACGCCCACCGCGAGCAGTCCGCGCTGGCCGAGCCAGGTCTCCGTCAGTAGTGGTGTAACCGGGGGTGGAGGGGGCGGGGGGGCGTCGTTGAACCGCGGGGGCGGCTCGGCGGGCCTGACGTCGACCCGGGAGACGGGCTTGCCTTCCAGCGCGGCCAGGCGTCGTTCGATTTCCGCGAGGCGGTCTTCAATGCTCATCGCCGGCTAATGTGGCGGTGTCCCTCCCCAGGCGCCAGATTAGCGCGACCCCCGCCGGAGATTCCCGTGCGATTCCTGCTCTCTTTGTTGGCAGTCCTTGTCGTCGTTCCCGTCGCCGGCGCCCAGGCGCCGGCACCCATCGCCCCTCGCGCCAAGAGCGGCGGCAGCACCACCGTCCGGATGCTGGGACACCTCCCACTCGACGGCTATTTCGGAAACGGCGGCGTGGACATCGAGCAGGAGCTCTCGCGGCCCTATGTCTACATCTCGGGGATGAACGACAAAGCAGGGTTCACGGTCGTGAGCCTGAAGGACCCGTCGAGTCCCGTCATTGCCTACCAGTACCGGTTTCCGATGACGCCGCTGGACCAGGGACTCGGTGGTGAAAACGGTCGCTACTTCAAGCTTCGCAACCGCTACTACTACGCGAAGACCGTGCAGTTCGGCGCACGGGGCCCGGATGCCCCGCCGGGAAATGACTCGCTGGGACTCCAGGTGTTCGACGTCACCGGCCTGCCGGACCCCGCGACGGTCAAACAGGTCGCGCACATCGGCGCCGTCGGCGCGCGTGTCACGCACGTCTTCCCCTACAAGCACTCCGACGGGCGGTTGCTTCTGCTGACGACCCCGGCCATCGGGCCGTTCGCACAGATCTACGACGCGGCGAAACTGCTTTCGTCCGGCGCGCCGGCCGCCCTGTTGGGGCAGGTGCCGGTGCCAGCGGAGGTGAACCTCAAGACGGTCACCCGTGGTTATCACGACACCTATGCGGCGTACGATCCCAACACGCGCCAGGACAAGCTGTACGGCGCCGGCACGGGTGGGTTCCACGTCTTCGACATCACGAAGCCCGAGGAGCCGAAGTTCCTCTTTTCGATGTCCGGCGGAGGCGGGGTAATCGCAGGCGGCCACACGGTGATCGCGTCGCCCGACGGCAAGTACGCGGTGGGAACCACCGAGCGGCAGTTCTGGCCCGTGTTCGTGTGGGACCTCGCGCCCGGGATCGCGGGAGTATCAAAGCAGATCTCCGCGCCCGCCGGCGCCTGGACCGCTGACTGGCAGGACGGCTCACACATCGTGGAGATGCGCTGGCCCTACGTGTTCGTGGCTTCCTTCGAGGACGGGCTCCAGATCTTCAACATCAGCAACCCGAAGCAGCCGAAGACCGAGGGCTGGTACTACACCTGCATGTGCGAGCACCAGACCGGGTGGTCGGGGTCGGTGACCCGCCCGGGCACGACCATCATGAACGGCGCAGCGGACATCGACATCCGCAACGCGGATGGCCTGATCGTGATGACGGACTACACCAGCGGGCTCTGGGCATTCCGGTTCGAAGGGTTCAACGGCTGGAACGGGAAATACTGGCGGATGCCCAACTCCTCGAGCGAACAGGACTGGGACCGCGGTCCGCTCAACCCGGTGCCCTAGCCTGCGGGGGGCAGCCGTTTCCCGCTGTAACCAGGCCGCCAAGCGATTGCGAGGCGGCCTCTTGCAATCGTACCTTGCACCACCGGATTTTCATCCCTCTCGCTCGGGGTTGTAGCTGATGCGCTGTGTTCGCCCATTTCTGATCGCGGTTTCCCTGTTCTTCATTGCCGGGCCGGCTCTTGCCCAGCGAAGCACCGGCCAAAGCGAAGCCGTGGCGGAAAAGACCACAGAAATCATTCATTTGCAGGGATCCGCGCCGCGGGTGGACGGCTCGCTGGATGACGAGATCTGGTCACAGATCGATCCCATCGCCGATTTCGTGCAGAAGGACCCGCGCGAGGGCGCAGCCCCGACCGACCGCACGGAGGTCCGGCTCCTCTACGACGCGAACGCGTTGTACGTCGGGGCCCGGATGCACCACGGCTCGCCGCAAACGATTCGCCGCGCGGTTACGCGCCGCGACGGTGATAGCGATGCCGAAGTGCTCGTGGTCTCGCTGGACACCTACATGGACCGGCGCACGGCCTACAGCTTCGCGCTCTCGTCCGGCGGCGTGCGCAAGGACTATTACCACGCCCAGGACTCCGAGGAAGGTGTCGAGCTCCAGTTTGATCCCGTGTGGCAGGGCCGGGTGCGGATCGATCCCGCGGGTTGGACCGCCGAAATGCGGATTCCGTTCTCGCAGCTCCGCTTCGGTCGCCGGGAGGAGCAGACCTGGGGACTCGAGCTAAAGCGTACGCGCCCCGATCGCAACGAGACCAACTACTGGGTGCTGATTCCGCGCGCGGCCGCTGGCTTCCCCTCGCACTTCGGGTACCTGCGCGGCATCTCGGGCATCCGTCCCTCGCGGCGTCTCGAGATCGTGCCGTACGCGGCCGGTGACCTCACGCTTCGCGGCAACGTCAACCCGGCTGACCCCTACAACGACAAGGGCGCGGGCCGCGCCGGCGCGGACCTCAAGGTCGGTCTCGGCCCGAACCTGACGCTTGACGCGACCGTCAACCCGGACTTCGGCCAGGTGGAAGCCGACCCGGCTGAAGTGAACCTGACCGCGTTCGAGACGGTCTTCGACGAGCGCCGTCCGTTCTTCATCGAAGGGAACGAGCTCCTCCGCGGCCGCGGCCTCAACTTCCTCGGCCGGCCCACGTACTTCTACTCGCGTCGCATCGGGGCGCCGCCGCATGCCGGTGCCACTGCTGATTTCGTGAAGTCGCCCGTGAACACGACGATCATCGGCGCCACCAAGGTCACCGGACGGCTGGCGTCAGGGTTGTCTCTCGGCGCGATGGCCGCCGTGACGCCTCGCGAGTGGGCCAACACGTACACGGTCGGCTCCAATACCTACGGCTCCGTCGCGGTCGAGCCGCCGTCGGGATACGGCGTCATCCGGGTGCAGCAGGAGGTGGGCAAGGAAAACTCGGTGCTCGGCTGGACCGTGACCGACCTCACACGGTCGCTCGGCGGCCCGGGCGCGTTGAACAACCTGCTGGTCCGGCAGGCCAACAGCTTCGGCACCGACTGGCGATTCAGGTTCAAGCAGGGCATGTACGAGTTCACCGGGTGGGCGGGCGGCAGCCGGATCGCGGGCGACGCGCCGGCCCTCACGCGCGTCCAGCGGTCGAGCGCCCACTACTTCCAGCGGCCTGACCAGACACACGCGGAGCTCGACCCCACCGCCACGTCGATGATGGGGTACACCGCCGGCATCCGCGGCGACAAGAACGCCGGCCGATGGACGGTCTGGGGCATCACCCTGAATACGCGGACGCCCGGGTTCGAGATCAACGACCTCGGCCAGTTTCGCCGGGCCGACGACATCGCGTTCAGTGGTGACTTCCAGCTGCGCGATACCAAGCCGCACAAGAAGATCCGCTACTGGCAGGTGGGCCATAACTGGGGAACGAGCTGGAATTACGGCGGTGTGCGCCAGGCCCTGCGCTTCTCAGAGAACATAGCGCTCACTTTCCCGAATTTCTGGCGGTGGTCGTTACGCACGTCGGTGAATACGCGAGGACTGTCGGACGAGCTGACGCGCGGCGGCCCCGTCATGCAAACCGCGGTGAACTGGAGCTGGTCCACCACGCTCCAGAACCAGACCCAGGCCACGTACTACTGGACCGGGACAGGGAGCCTGGGCTTCGACGAGCTGGATGGAAAGAACTGGCAAGTGAACGGCGGCCTAACGATGCGGCCCGCTCCGCGCTGGCAGGCGACCATCAGTCCGCGCTACAGCCGGTCGACTGATGCCCGCCAGTACGTCAGCACGCGCACCGGTGGCCCGGCGATCACGTACGGTAGCCGCTTCATCTTCTCGTACATCGAGCGCAGCACCGTTGCCGCCTCGCTGCGACTCAACTACGCGTTCACGCCCGACCTCACGCTGGAAGCGTACGCGGAGCCGTTCGCGGCGAGCGGACGCTACTACGACTTCGGCGAGCTCTCCGCGCCGCGCAGCCGCGTGCTCCGGACCTATGGACGGGCCCCGAATACGTCCATCACGCGCCTGGCCAATGGCTCGTACTCCGTCATTGACGGCGGGACGTTCACGCTGCCAAACCTGGATTTCGACCAGCTCTCGTTCCGGTCGAACCTGGTGCTCCGGTGGGAATGGGCGCGGGGAAGCACGCTCTTCCTCATCTGGCAGCAGAACCGCCGCTCCGCCAACTCCCTGGGCGAGCTCGTCCGGCCAGGATCGCTCTGGGACGCCACCACCGCCCCCGGCGACAATTTCCTCGCGGTGAAGATGACGTACTGGATTGCGGCGAAATAGACGGACGCTCAAAGTGAGAAGTGAGAAGTGAGAAGGCGCTGCGCATGGAGACTCAAACCTCCACTTCGGCGCCTTTCTACTTCTCACTTCTTACTTCTTACTTCTCACTTCTCACTTTCTTAGATTCTCCCTCATGACATCTCCGACCAGCGACGAAGCTCCGCTCCAGGACCGCCTCGCGAAGGCCCTCGGCGCCCAATACGAGGTGCGCCAGCTCCTGGGCCGCGGTGGGTTCGCCGAGGTGTACGAGGTCTGGGACAAGTCGCTCGACCGCCGGCTGGCCGTGAAAGTGCTGCGGCCCGATATCGCCTGGACGCCCGGCATGCTGGCGCGGTTCAAGCAGGAAGCAAAGGCGGTCGCGCAGCTCGCCCATCCCAACATCCTGCCGATCCACTTCGTGGGCGAGGCCGAAGGCATCGTCTACTATGCGATGCCGTTCATCGAGGGTCAGTCGCTCGGCGATCTCATCCGGACCGAGGGGCGAATCGATCCGGACCGGGCGCTGGAGATTGCGCGCGCGATTTTCGACGCGCTGGAGCACGCGCACCAGAAGCATCTCGTCCACCGCGACATCAAGCCCGAGAACATCATGCTCGAAAAGTCTTCC
>CAMDCH010000024.1:0-17160 GCA_945889655.1 bacterium HR33 | reverse complement strand
GCGCGCGCTGGAAAAATTCAACCACTGGTTCGTAAACCTGGCGAAGCGCTACCGCCGGCTGATCCAGTGGGCGCTGAACCACCGCCTCGCGACCATGGGCATCGCGTTCCTCGCCTTCGTGGGCGCCATGAACCTCTTCGCCATCGGCGCAGTGGGCGGCCAGTTCATGCCGAAGTCGGACCAGGAGCAGACGGCGCTCAGCATCGAGGCACCGATTGGCTCTTCCATCGAGTACACCATTGCCAAGGCGATGGAAGTGGACCGCTTCGTCCGTCAGCAGCCGGAGGTTGCTCTCACGTACGTCACGATCGGCGGCGCGCAGCAGAACAACTCGGTCAACAAGGGCCTCATCTTCATCAAGATGACCAACATGGATTCCCGGAAGCGGTCCCAGCAGGACTTCGAGTCGTTCCTTCGGACCGAGACCCCCCGCTTCAAGGGGGTCACCGCCCGCGTGACCGAGCTCGGCATCGCCGGCGCGAATCCCGCGCCGATCCAGCTCAACCTGGAAGGCCCGGACCTCACGCGCCTCCAGGCCATTTCCGAGCGGACACTGGAGACCATCCGGAGCACGCCCGGACTCGTAGAACTCAAGTCGAGCCTCGAGGGCAGCAAGCCGGAATTCGTGCTGGACGTGAACCGCAACCTGGCCGCGGATGTCGGCTTGTCAGTCGGTGCGATCGGTTCCGGCCTGCGGCCGGTCCTGGCAGGCCAGAAGGCAGGTAATTGGGAGGATGAGACGGGCCTGTCGCATGATGTCGTTGTCCAGCTCACGCCCGAAGCGCGCACGTCCGAGACGGACATCGCGCGCGTCCCGCTCGCGTCCAGCCGGGTGGATGCCCGTGGAGTGGCCGTGATGGTCCCGCTGGCGCAGGTGGCCAGCATCCGCCGCAGCTCGGCGCCGGCCCAGATCCAGCACCGCAACCTCGAGCGCGTGGCGACGATCGAAGGCAACTACGAAGGCCGTCCGCTCACCGAGGTGTCCGGCGAGGTGCAGAAGCGCCTGGCCACGATCGAGATGCCACCCGGCTACCGCTTCGCCTTCGGCGGCGAGCAGGCGGACTTCATCGAGACCGTGGGCTACATCCTGGAATCACTGGCGCTGGCGATCGTATTCATCTACCTGATCCTGGCGTCCCAGTTCGGCAGCTTCCTCCAGCCGCTGGCGATCATGCTGTCTCTGCCCCTCTCGCTCATCGGCGTGATGCTGGGGCTCATGGTCACACGGGGCACGTTCAACATCATGAGCATGATCGGCGTCATCATGCTGATGGGTCTTGTGACCAAGAACGCCATCCTCCTGGTGGACTTCGCGAACAAGGCGCGGGAGAAGGGCAGCAGCCGGTCGGATGCGCTGATCGACGCGGGCGAGCTGCGGTTGCGGCCGATCGCGATGACCACGCTCGCGATGATCTTCGGCATGATGCCGACCGCACTTGCCCTCGGCACCGGCTCCGAATTCCGGGCACCCATGGCCCACGCGGTGATCGGCGGTCTCATCACGTCGACGCTGCTGACGCTGGTGGTGGTGCCGGTCGTCTACACCTACCTCGATGACTTCGGCAGCTGGGTGGCGAAGTGGGTCAAGCGGTTCACGGGCGCGCCGGAAGAGCATGGCGCCGCGGAAGCGGCGGCGGCCGACTGATGGACCGGCGTCGCTTCATGATCTTCTTCTCGATCGTGGTCACGATCTGGGCGCTGGTCCACGTCTTCATCGGATTGAGCCTGGTGCCCGGCATTCAGCCGGCCTGGGCTGGGTGGCTGGTGGTGGCGGGACTGTTCGCGCTGCCGGTGATCACGATGTTCGTCGGCCGAGTCAATCGTCATATCCCGTTCAAGGCCGCGATCGAGTGGGCCGGCTTTACCTCGATGGGGCTCTCTACCATCCTGCTGGTCCTGGCTCCAGCGGCAGCCTTGCTGCACGCTGACTCATGGTTGGAACCAAGGATGGTGACGGCATGGATCCTCGGGCTCGCGATCGCGTACGTGGTGGTCGGAGTGTGGCGCTCACGGCGGCCGTTGGTCGTGCGGGTCGATGTACCGATCCAGGACCTGCCGCACGACCTGGAGGGATTCCGGATCCTCCAGATCTCCGACCTCCACATCGGGCCCACGCTCAAGCGGGGGTTCGTGGAACGGGTGGTGCAGACCGCCAACAGCCTCGAGCCGCACCTGATCGCCCTGACGGGCGATGTGGCGGATGGACTTCCATTGGCCATGCACGACGAGGTGGCGCCGCTCAGCCGCCTTGGCGCTCCGTACGGGAAGTTTTTCGTGACCGGCAATCACGAGTACTACTGGGACGCGCTCGGGTGGGTGAAGGAGGTCGAGCGCCTGGGGTTTGATCCGCTGGTGAACAGCCACCGGGTAATCAAGCGCGGTGGCTCGCGGATCCTTCTCGCGGGCGTGACGGACAGCTCGGCCAGCGCCTGGACGCCGGGGCACCGGTTCGACCCGCAGGCCGCTGTCTCCGGCGCGCCCGAAACCGATTTCAAGCTTCTGCTGGCGCACCAGCCTAGCAACGCGTTCGCGGCGCAGAAGCTGGGCTTCGACTTGCAGCTGTCAGGCCACACCCACGGAGGACAGTATTTCCCGTTCAGCCTGCTCGTCCGGCTCTTCCAGCCATTCGTGCACGGGCTCCACAAGGTGAAGGAGATGTGGCTCTACGTAAGCCGCGGCACGGGATACTGGGGACCGCCCATGCGGATCGGCGCGCCGAGCGAGATCACGCTGCTCCAGCTGGTGAGGGCGTAGGCCTGCTAGCGGCTGAAGCCGCTGCTCGGCTATCGGTCGCCAAGGCGACGCGAACCAGGTCGGTTACCGACCACCAGCCGAGAGGCGGCTTTAGCCGTCGAACGAAGCGGCTACTTCCAGGGGATGGAGGGGTAATTCTGAAGTGACCAACACCGCCCGTCGTTACTCGTCTTCTGAAATCATCGCGCTGGCGGGCTCCGTGCTCGTCGGCGCGTTGTTTATCGCAGCAGGCCTGGGTCTCGGGATGGACAGCATCCACAAGGTCTGGCGCTTCCGGGTTGCTCCCTCCACCATCGCCATGGTCCTGCTCCCGATCCCGGCGACGGCCTGGGTGGTCGCGCTCTGGTCCCGGCCGATGCCCGGCGCCGGGGCGCGCACCGGTCGCGTGGTCTTCACCGTCCTCCTGGTTGCCGCCGCCATCATCTGCGCGGCGCTCACCCTCTTCGCCGTGTTCATGAAGCCGGTGGAGAGGGCCTCGTGAAACGCGGGTGACGGCGGTACCGTATCCTCAGGGAGGGCATCCTTCTCTAACGCCGGACGTCGAGGACTACGATGGATGAAGTCGTCGCGCTGTTCCTGTTCTTCCTGGGCATATCCATGACCACCAACGTGTTCTTCTGGATTTCATCGCGTCGGCACCAGCGTCGCATCCGCGAACTGGAGAACCGGGACCTCGGTAACCCGATGATCAGAGATGAGCGGATCGAGCGTGTTGAACGGGCCATGGAGGCGTTGGGTCTCCAGGTAGACCAACTCTCCACCGGCCAGGAGTTCCTCAACCGCCTGATTGCCGAGCGTGCCATGAAGGGCGTGCAACCGATCCTCGGCCAAACCGACCGGCCCGTCACGCCCCATTAAGGGTGAGTGGTGAGTGGTAAGTGGAGTGACCGCTGCTCAGAGCCACTTCCTCGTCAGGGAGGATCCCTGAAACGCTCTAACGTCTTCACTGCCGCACTGCTGGTGGCGGCGTGCTCGGAAGCGCCGAGGCCACCCGCCTTGGTCCTCGGCCTCTTCGAGGACGACTACGGCAGCCAATACACGATTACTGATACGCTCTGGTCACAAGGCACCGAGGCCCGCTACCGCGTGATCGCATGGCATCCGGACGCGCAGTACGTGGTGGCCGTGAATGACACAGCCAACCCCGGCGACGGGGGCCGCTTCACGCGAATAGACTGGATGCCTCTCGGGGGGATGCCGCCATGGGGGTGGGCGTACTGCTACAGCGCGTACAATGCACCAACCGCCGCGGCAGCTGAATCGACCACCGTTGCCAACCGCGCAACGCCCCGGACAGGATGCAACGGATTTCCTTTCTCCCGCATGAGGCCTGCCCCCTAGCCGCCCTCCTTCTCACTTCTCACTTCTTACTTCTCACTTCTTACTTCTTACTTCTCACTGTTGTCCCACAAACTCCCACCTCGCCTGGACCGTCACATTGATCACCACGTCACGATTCACGTCCGGTGCTCCGCCTGCCTCCTTGAATTGCGCCTGCGCTCGCATTTCCATCATGGGCCGCGGGTAGCCGCCGCCCGAGGTCGAGGCTGACAGGAGCTTGCCGAGGCGGCCGCCTGCGGCGCGGGCGGTTGCTTCGGCGTCCGCCTTCGCTGCGGCCATCGCCTTCGCGATCGCCTGGCCGCGGGCGCTCTGCACGCTGTCCGAATCAAAGCTCACGTCCGGCACCTGGGTGACACCGGTCGCGAGGGCGGTATCCATGACCGCGGCCACTTTCTCCAGGTTGCGAACGTTCAGTTCGATCGTGGCGAAGCCGCGGTAGTCCACTGGTTTCTGGCCGCGCTGGTAGTCATAGGTCGGCGTAACCGTGAAGCCGACGGTGCGGATGGAGTCGAGCGGGTAGCCCAGGCCGCGGATGGCTTCGCGCACGGCCTTCACTTTCTGTCCCGCCTGGCTGGAGGCAGCGGCCGCATTGTTCGCCCGCGTTTCGATCGCGAGCCGCACCAGCGCGCGGGTGGGCGGGAGGCGGATTTCGCCTTCGGCCGAGGTGGAGATCTCGGGCGGGGGCGGCGGCAGGACACCCTGCGCGCGGAGGGATACTGGGAAGGCCATGACTGCGAGGGCCAGGGTGAGCACGTATCGCTTCATTGTTCCTCCGGCGGTTTCCATCCACGAGGACGTTTAGCTTTCCTGCTTGCCAGGCGCCGCCGTCCCGCGCGCGGCGCGCCCGTTTCCGAGCCGCTCGGCGACCGCCGCCATCGCTTCGACCGCTTCCATCTTTTCCCGGAACGACAGGGCGGCGAAGTCCCGGTGCTGCTGCCGCCGGTTGCCTTCCCACGTGAGCAGGGTCCAATCCACGGAATCAGTCATCGCCCAGGTCTCCATGCAGGAGTTTCAGCTCCGACAGATCTGACAGGTCCTTTGGGCGCCCCGCCTCCCGTTTGAGGCGTGCCAGGGTGGCCAGCCGCACGATTCGGACCGGCACGCCCGGCGCAACGTCCTGCACCAGCGCCGCCGCGTACTCCTGGTCGAAATCGAACGGCTCGGTTACGAAGAGATCGACCGGCGTGTCCCGGTGACGGTCGCTGTGGAAGCCGAGGACGGTCATGTGTTTCTCCCGGATCCAGCCGGCGCGGCGGTCGGGATCGGCGAAGTCGTCCTCGCTGATGGGCACCCGGGGCCGGTAGCCGAGGGTTCGAAGTGCAGAGAACGCGTCATGAATTGTGGGTGGAGAGAGGCGGATAACCAGGTCGAGGTCCATCGTAAAACGGCCTACACCATGGGCGTTCACCGCGAGGCCGCCGACGATGAGAAACGGAACCCGCGCTTCGTTGAGCGCCTTCGCGATGGCTTCCAGGGTTGCCACTCTCACAGCCGGGAACGTAATCCCGTCTGCCTGCTACGGCCATTTCATGCTTGCCGGGTGCCAAAGAAAACGCGCCGGGCAAGCCGGCGCGTCTGACAACTCTTCCTAGGCGGGACTGCTTAGCGTCGCGCGTCCGCGAACCGCACCAGCCGCCGCTTGTCTTCGTCCCACAGCGCCAGCCGGATGCACTTGAATGTCTGCCACAGCGTGATCGTGGTGACCCGCTGGAGCTCGGGGTGCTTGTCGTACGCTTCCTGGAGCCGGTAGTTGGGAATGCGCGCGTTCAGGTGATGAACGTGGTGCAAGCCGATGTTCCCCGTGAGCCACTGGAGCAGCTTCGGCAGGCGCAGGTATGAGCTGCCGTCCAGCGCGGCCGACTCGTAGCTCCACTGGGCATCGTGCTCCCAGTACGTGGGCTCGAACTGGTGCTGGACGTAGAAGAGCCAGACACCGATGGAGCAGGCGATCAGCGTGAACGGCACGTGCACCATCAGGAATTCCTTGTAACCCACGATGGCGCCCAGCACCGTGATGAATGCGAGCAGCCCGACATTGGTCCACAGGATGCTGCGGCGTTCCTTGATCCAGTCCTTCGGAACGATCATCGGGAGCCGGTGCCGGATGTAGAAGTGGATGATGGCACCGATGACGAACAGCACGAGAGGATGGCGGTACACCCGGTACTTCAGCTTCTGCCAAGGCGTCAGCTTCATGTACTCGTTGACGGTCTTGGTATCGATGTCGCCGAACCCGCGGTGCTCCAGGTTGCCGGAGGTCGCATGGTGAATGGCGTGGGTCTTCTTCCAGTAGTGGTACGGGGTCAGCGTGATGACACCGAGGACGGATCCAATCCAGTCGGCGGCGCGGGTCGAGCGGAAGAACGATCCATGCCCAAGGTCGTGCTGGATGATGAAGAGCCGGATCATCAGGAACGCGGTCGGCACGGCCAGTGCGAGCGTGATCCAGTACGAGACCTTCAGCATCAAGTACATGGATGTCAGCGAGGCAATGAAAAGAGCCGCCGTGCTCGCGAGCTGCCACACGCTCCGCGCGACGCTCGGCTGGCGATAGGGAACCAAAAGTCCTGCCCAGGAGACTCCGTCGGGCGCCGGTGTCGGCGTCTTTTCGCTGGAAATGCTGCCACCTCCTGTTGGGTGCCCTTCAGGCGGGGAAAGCCCTCGCGACTACGAATGGAAGATATCGCGTAGGGCGTGGGTCAGGCAGTCCTCTCGCGTCCTACGTTGTTGTAACGATTCAAAGCGTTTCAGGCCAATGTTTTATGGCGCCGACGCAACATGCCTCCGAGTACCGCCGACGGGGCCATGAAGAGGGCTGCCGCGATTGGCGACCAGCGCGCCCCGCCCGCCGGGGTGACCAGCATCGTGAGAATCGCGCCAAAGGCGATGAGACCGCCCAGGACCGCCGGCGCCTTCCGCGCGACCTCACCGCCGATGAGTGCGGCGAGGTATCCGGACGAAAACGCGAACGCCATTCCCCAGAGCGTGGTGAGCGCCATGTAGACGACCGAGGCGGGCGCGTGGGGCTCGTGTCCCGTCAGGGCGAAGATGGCGGCGCCCGGGACCGCAAAAAGGATGTAACTCGCGATTACCGCAAACGCGCCCCGCACGAAAGCGCCGAGGTTCATCCGGTGGCCACCGGGCGCGCGGGGTCGGTGATCCACTCGCTCCACGATCCCGGGTAGAGGCGCGCCAGCCCCAGGCCGGCGTGGCTCATGGCAAGCACATCGTGCGCGGCGGTTACGCCCGAGCCGCAGTAACACACCACCCGCTCGACCGGCGTGTCCTCCAGGAGCGCGGCAAATCTCTTTCTGATTTCTTCCGTCGGACGGAAGCGTCCGTCCGGGAGCACGTTGTCTCCCCATGGTGCGGAACGCGCGCCCGGCACTCGGCCGGGGACCGGATCGATGGTCTCGTTCTCGCCGCGGAAGCGCTCCGCCGCGCGCGCATCGAGGACACGCCAGCGTGGATCGGTGCGCACGCGGTCGACTGCATGCGCGTCGAGGGCGAGATCGGCGCGCGGCCTTGGCATGAATCGGAGCGGCGCGTGTGCCGGGATGTCGCGCGTCACCTCGTACCCGCTCGCTGTCCACGCCTGGAAGCCGCCGTCCAGCACCGCCACGCGAGCGTGACCGAGCCACTGGAGCAGCCACCAGAGACGGGCGGCCATCGAGCCGTTGTTCGCGTCGTAGGCCACTACCTGTGTCCCGTCGCCGATTCCCCATGTGCCCAGCGTCTCTACGAAATGATTGATCGGCGGCAGGGGATGCCGGCCCGTTTTTCCCCGGACATGGGGTGAAGAGAGATCACGATCGAGATCCGCGTAGCGGGCGCCGGGGATGTGACCGGCATCGTACGCCGCGCGGCCGGCGGGGGGGGCGATAAGGGTGAAGCGACAGTCCACCACCACCCAGTCCGCACGGCGGAGGCTGGCGTGAAGCTCCGCGCAGGAGATGAGCGTGGTGAAATCAGCCATTCGGTGGGCGAGGTCGCGCGGGGCGCGGCTGGGCCGGCGCTGGGGCAGGCGCCGCGGGAGGTGCGGCGGCAGCGCCGGGGTCGAAGAACTCGACGGCGCTGGCTACGGGCGTCCGGTGCAGCAACGTCAGCTTCCACCCGTTCCCGCTCCGCTTGAACACCGCGCTCTCCACCGCATACGTCGTATCGGTGTACCGGGGACCGGTCAGCACACGACGGCTGCGGTACACGATCCAACCCATCGGCGGATCCACCTGTGTAGTGGAATCCACGAAGGCGAATTCCACCGACAGGCTTTCCGCTTCGAGCAGTGTCACGTCCGAGATCAGCGAATCGAGGTTGAAAAACCGCCCGCGGTCCGCGGAGACATAATCCGCGACCACCGCTGCGCGGATGGCATTGTGATCGTAGCGGGAGATGGCGCCATAAAAGGCGTCCCGGGCGTCGCGGATACGGGTGTTCTCGGTGGAGCAGGCCGCGACGGCCACGAGCGCCAGCGCCACGAAGCCCTTCACGCCGTTACGACCCCTTCACCAGGCGGAAATCGTATTCCAGACGGATAGTATCCTTCACGCTGAGCAGCATGCTCAACTTCGGCACGTCGATGGCAAAATCCGAAAACGCGAAGGCGGTTGTCGCGGTCCCGATCACCTCGGGAACGGCCTGCTTCACGGTCACGTCCCAGGTGACGGGTTTCGTGACTCCCTTGACCGTGAGATCGCCGACCAGCTGGAACGACGCGGGAACGGTGGTCGGCGCGCGAGGCAGCTCCTTCACCAGTCTCGGGACAAAAGTGATTTCGGGAAATGAATCTGTCTTGAGGGTGTTGCGTCGCACGTAGTTATCACGCCGCGACTCGTTGCTGGCGATGGTGCCCAGGTCCACCGTGAACCGGGAGCTGTCACCCACGACCTTGCCGGTGGCGTCCACCAGGATGTTGCCAGTGACGCGCTTGGTGTAGCCGACCGCGTCCGTGGGAAACTCGAACGTGGCGAGCGTTTCGCGCACGCGGTAGCGCGCTTCGTTCCCCTCGGGGGCGACCACCAGGTTGATGCGTTCCGGCGGCTGCGGACGCATCGGGGGGCGAGCACCCGGAGGGCCGCTGGCGCCGGGAGGGCCGCCTGAGGGGGGCGCGCCCGGGGGCGGACCCTGCTGGGCCGACAGGGAGGAAGCAATGGACACGACGGCCATGGCTGTGACGACGGACAGGGTACGGCGCATGGGAGCCTTTCGATTTGGGATGCTGCTGGCACTGGAAGATTAAACCCGTGAGCGGTGAGTGGGTACGGGAGTGCGAACCCGGTGGTCCCTCCACGTCCTGCGGTGACCGCCGGAAGAGTTAGACCGGCAAGCGGCGTTCACCGACGTCCGCTCCGGGACCACCGGGCCCGCCCTCCCGCATCGGCTAGCGGCAAAAAGAACGGCGCGGACTTTCCGCGCCGCTCCGTCTAGCTAACTAACTGACTTGAACTAGAGACCGAAACCCGCCAGGAGCATGAACGAGCGGGTGCGATAGCTGCTCGAGGTGGTGACGGTGCTGAGGTGCAGATCCGTCAGGCCGTAGACGTAGCGGCCTTCCACCGAGAGTGCGAAACCAGGGTTGAACCGGACGCCAGCGCCGATCACCCCCGACCAGCTGGTCATGGGACGACCGGTGTCGGGGCAGCCTCCCGCCCCTGCCCGGCAGCGGATCTCGAACGATACCTGCGGGCCGGCGTACACGAACGGCTGCAGGGCGAACGGAACCGACATCCGCAGGTACGCAGGTATGTCGATGTAATCGAGATGACGCTCATTGATCGTTATGAGTGACTCGGTGTCCACGCCGCGCTGGACGTATAACCCCTCCACCCCGAATCCCACCGGCGAGCCGCCGAACATCGCGACGCCGAGGGCCACACCGTTCCGCCCGCGAAGATTGCCGGGCAGGACGCCGCGGTTCGAAACGTCACCCCACGATGCTCCGGCCTTGATCTCGAAGCCGGCACGCTGGTCTTTATCATCCTCGTCCTGGGACGCGTACTGCGTGCCGCTAGTGGTGCTTCCCGTGGAGTACGTGGGCGGCGAGTAGCTCGGCGTCGTGCGGACGGTCGTGTCCGCAACGCCGCCTCCACGGTAGACCGTGTCGGTCAGGGTGGACGTCCGCGTCTGGGTTTCGGTCACGACCGTGTCCCGTCTCGTCGTATTGGTATCAGCACGAACCTGCGCCTGCGCGATCGTTGGGACCGCGAGCGCTATGCTCAAGGCTGGCAGTAGCCAGGATTTCATATATGAGTCCTCCTCCATCCTCAATTGTTGAGCGTCGCGGTGTCGCGACCTCGCGACAGCCCGGCTATTTCTGACGCCGGGCTGTTGTCAGCGAGATAGAGGTACGGCAAGAGTCATGCTGGGTTTTCAGTACTTACTTCTTCGCGACGAGGTCTTCCCTGAGGATTTTCTTGGCGAACCAGAAGACGAGGGCGGCCACGATGATGAAATCGAGGCCGGCGGCGAGGACGGGACCGGGGATGAAGTGGATACTGCCGACGTCGAGGGTTGCCTTGCGCCAGTCCCCGCCCGGGATGATGGCACCCACGATGGGCATGACGATGCCGTCCACCGCTGCCGTCACCATCGCGTTGAGTTTCCCGCCGATCACCACGGCGATGGCGAGGCCGATGACGCCGTAGTTCTTGAGGAAGGCGAGAAATTCAGGCAGCATGTGAGCTAGCGGGCCATCAGGGTTCGTGCCCGTTCGAGGATCCGCTGGCTGGCGGCAGGCATGTTCCGCTGCAGCCAGGCCACGGTGCGGCGGCCGATAGGGAGGCGGTGCTCCCCGACGCGCTGCTCGCGACCGGAGAAGCTCAGCGTGAGCGAGAACGCGGCCCCGAGGACCTCCTCGCTGGCGGCGTCGACCGCCTCGCGGAGGCGTTCGTCTGCCTCGGTATCGAGCACGTCGGTATGGGTCCGCCCAATCTCGTGGAGCGGCCCGCGGTAGGAATCAAGGTCCAACCCGTCGAGGGTGTACGCGCACAGGAGGGCGAAGGGGTGTTCCCGGGACAGGTCGTTCCAGTACTCCTCCAGCTTGATCGCGGCGGCCGGGTTGCCGTTGGCCCAGAGGACGTTGACCATCTCGCCGTAGGCACGCGTGGCTCCCCGCCCGCGGGAGACGGATTCCAGCACGCTTCCAACCGTTTTCCGGAATCGGTCCCAGTCCGGCATGCCGCCGCGCATGAAGGCCGCGAGTGTTTCCTCGGCGTCCAGTGACACGAGTTGTCCCGCCGCCTGGGCGGCCGTGGGATTCAGCCCGTTCCGCTTGATCGAGTCCAGGAGGGGGCCGGTGTGATCCCGCTGGGTAATAAGGACGACCGCGTCGCCCCTTCGCAGTCCCGTCCCGGCGAACAGGGTCACGGATTCGGCGAGCCCGTCCACGTGGTCGTGAAACTGGCAGATGTGCCGGCCCGGAGGTGCCTTGGACAGGAGGGTGATGTTGTGGCGCGATGCCATCGGAGTCTTCCAGAAGATGTGATTGTTACAAATTATCGGCGCTCGGTTCGCGGGCAACGCGCAGAAAGACGTAAGAAACGGCGGGGCGCCTCGGCCACATCGAGACGCCCCGCCGGACCTCCCCCGGCTCCCCCTCCGACTATGGTGTGCCCTCAGCGAATCGCGTGCTGCTCCGAGTTCAGGAACGTGGTCAGCGCGGCGATCTCCTTGTCGCGCAGACCCAGGTTCGGCATTCCTATGGATCCGCGCCGAGCCGGTACCGATGCCGGGTTGGCCAGGAACTGCGCGAGGTATTCCACCGGGAAGTGGCGCCCGGTGAGGTCCGGACCCACGTCCACGGTCCCGCGATCGTTGACGGCCTTGTGCGCGTGGCAGGTGATGCAGCCCTTGGCCACGAACAGGTGCCGGCCGCGCTCGCCGGCCGCCAGGGCCGCGGGGGCCTTTCCCGCCTCGACCGCGGCAAGGGGCAGGAGCGCGGAGCGATTGTTGCCAAACCCGGTATGAACGGTCACGGTCCATTCGCCGGTGGCCGGTACGGTCAGGACGGCGGTGTATCGGCCTTCGCTCTTCGCGGGTACCGCGGCCACGTCCACCACGCGTCCGCCGGAGCGTGCTTCGACCCTCGGCTTCAGCCCGCCGAGCAGGCTCATGCCGTGCTGCCGGATGGTGAAGTTGAGGGTGGTCGGTTGTGAGGCGACCAGGTAGTCAGGCAGGTCCTCGATGGTGACCGAGGCCCATCCGCCGAAGGCGACGGCGGTAAGTGAAGCAAGTAACAGGAGCGTCTTCATGGTTCCTCCTCAATGCAAGCGCTGTTGGTGAGCGCTGATAGGATGCCGCGGGCCCCGGCGGGGTTTATCCCTCGCTTCGCTCGGGATGACCGGGGACAGCACCACAGCGCCGTTTTCCCCTGTCTGGGGTACAATTGGGCCGGAGGGAATGAATGGTCAGTGCCATCAGGCATACCTGGCAGCAACTGAAACGAGCGGAGCCGGGGCATCGCTTCCAGGAATACAACCGGGAGCATAACGCCAAGCGGCGCAGCAACGCCAGCAAGGTGCTGTCCCTCACCGTCGGCGTGATCATCCTGCTGGTGGGGATCGTGGGATTGCCCGCGCCGGGTCCCGGTATGATCGTGATCGCGATCGGCGCGGCGCTGATTGCGCGGGAATCCTGGACCTTCGCCAGGGCGATGGACTGGATCGAGCTGAGGCTCCGGGCGATCCTGGCCGGGCTGAAGTCGGCGTGGCGCCGGGCGTCGGTCATCGAACGCGTGGCGGTCTGCTTCCTGGCGGCCGTCGCGACCGGTGCCGCCGCGGTGCTGGTCTACCGGGTGGCCTTCAAGGCCTGAGTCATTTCTTCCCGGGCCGTTTCAGCCCCGGGATCCAGTCTCCCTTTCTCGACGTAGCGATCAGGGTTCCCAGCCTGCGGTCCCGAGTTTCCTCTTTCTTCGCGCTGATCACCCACCAGGCCGATACGCGCCGGTACCATGGCGGCTGGGCCTCGTAGTAGGCCCATGCCTTCGGATTTTCCAGGAACGTGCGTCGCTGTGCTGGGGAGAAGCCCTTGTCGCGGTTCTCGAAGGAATAGCGGTTCTGGGCCCGCGGGTCCCGGTTCCTGAGCACTTCGAGGCCGCGCTCGGTCATCAGTTCTGCCGCTTCCAGCTCCTTCACCCGCTTCAGGTTTACCTGGCTCCAGGTGCTGCTGCGTTGCCGGGGGGTAAAGCGCTGGCGGTAGCTGACGGCATCTATCGCGTGGCGGACCCCGTCGATCCAGCCGGCGCAGAGGGCCTCGTCCACAGCCTGCTTGTAGGTCAACCCTTCCTTCCCGGACCCTACCTTGTAGAATCCCACTTCGATTTCAGATTCTTTTGAACCGTGGCTCGCGAGCCATTTCCGGAACGCGGCCTGAGATTTAAAGAACTGGATTTTCATGGCACTCCGCCGGAATTCGTACGCATGAACGCTGCCGTCAATGGGCGCCGAGTGCTTCTGGCTGACGACAACCAGGACTCGACGCGGACGTTTGCCATGCTGCTCACGCTGTGGGGCCATACCGTCGAGGTCGCGCATGATGGCGAAGAGGCGCTGCGGACGGCCGAGTCCTTCAAGCCGGACGTTGCGCTCCTCGATATCGGCATGCCGCGCATGGACGGGTACGAGGTTGCCCGGCGGATACGAAGCGGGCCCGATGGGAACCGGATCAAGCTGGTCGCGGTGACTGGCTGGGATCGGGAAGAGGACCGCCTGCGTGCCGCCGAAGCGGGCTTCGACCGCCACCTGGTCAAGCCGGTGAAACCCGACCTGCTGCGCGACGTGGTGCAGACCATCTGATCACCCCTGTGCCCCTGCATCCCTGATCGCTTGCAGCGAACCAGGATTTTCCAGCGCCGTCGTGTCACCCGTGGGCTCTTCCATGTAGGCGGCCCGGATGATGCGGCGCATGATTTTCGCGTTGCGGGTCTTGGGGAGCGCCGGAATAAAGTGCACGCGCTTTGGCTTCAGGGGCTTGCCGAGCTCTCTTGCCACGAGCTCCGTGAGCGTCTCGGCCACATCTGACTTCGTGCCTGCCCGCAGTACACAGAACGCGATCATGGCCATGCCGTGCAGTTCGTCCGGGACGCCGATCACGGCTGCTTCCGCGACATCGGGATGTGAGACCAGCACCGACTCGACCTCCGCCGGTCCCACGCGCTTGCCGGACAGTTTGAGCGTGTCGTCGCTGCGGCCGGTGATGTACCACTGGCCGTCGGCGCCGACGCGTGCCCAGTCACCGTGGACCCAGGTACCCGGCCAGCGTTTCCAGTAGGTCTCGATGTACCTGTCCGGATCCTTCCAGAATCCCCGCGCCTGGCCAATCCACGGCTGCCGGATGACCAGCTCGCCCACCTCGCCGGTGCCTTTGACTGATTCGCCTTTCTCGTTGAGCACGTCCGCGGCGATGCCGGGGCAGGGGGCGGCAAAGGCGGCCGCCTTGATGGGAAAGAGCGGATTGCTCATCAGGATGCCGCCAGAACACTCGGTGCCGCCCGAATAGTTGATGAGCGGGATTCTCTTCTTTCCAACCTGCTCGAAGAGCCACCACCAGGGATCGGGATTCCACGGCTCACCGGTAGAGGCCATGATGCGCAGCGCCGAGAGGTCGTCGGTCGGCCTTGGCGTGGCGTCGGCGGCCATCTGGGCACGGACCAGCGTGGGCGAGATGCCGAGGACGTTGACCTCCTGTCGTGCAACCACCGACCAGATTCGCCCGGGGTCGGGATAGTCCGGCGCGCCGTCATAGAGGACCATGGTCGCGCCGAGGATCATCGCGCCGTAGATGAGCCAGGGTCCCATCATCCAGCCGATGTCCGTGACCCAGAGAATGCGGTCGCCGGCGCCCACGTCGCAGCCGAACGCCATGTCCTGCGCCGCCTTCACCGGGAAGCCGCAGTGGGTGTGGGCGATGCCCTTGGGTTTTCCCGTCGTGCCTGACGTATAGAGAATGAGCAGCGGATCTTCGGCCGCGGTGCGCTCGGCGGGAATCGGCGCATGATCGAGGAGCGCGGCCCAATCCGACGGAACCTTGATCACGTGCCGGACCGTGGGGCAGCGCTTCAGCGCTTCCTGTGATGCATCGAGTGCTGCCACGTGCTTCCCGCGCCGCTGAAAGCCTTCCGAGGCGAAGAGGGCCCTGGCCGAAACGTCGTTGAGGCGCGTCTCGATGGCTTGTGGTCCGTAGCCGGAAAAGAGCGGGACGGCGATGGCGCCGATGCGCCCGATGGCGAGCAGCGCGATCGCCGTCTCCGCGATCATCGGCAGGTGGAGGGCGACGGCGTCGCCTTTGCCGAGGCCGAGGGCCTTGAGGCCCGAGGCGCACCGCGCGACCTGGTCCCCCAGGTCCCGGTACGTCAGCGTGCGGGTGCCGCCGTCTTCAGTTTCCGCGATCAGCGCCGGCTGGTCGGGGCGCGCCCGGACCTGGGCGTCGAGCATGTGCGTGATGTTGAGCCCGCCGCCCACGCACCACTTCGGCCACTCGATGCCTCGGGAGAGATCCACTACGGATGAATAGGGTGGGTCGAATGGGACCTGGAGGAACTTGAGGAGCTGGTCGGTGAACCACGGGACTTCCGTAATCGACCGGCGGTACATCGTTTCGAAATCGCGCGTTCCCGTGAACGCAATGAACTCCGTCAGGCGGGCACGGGCGCGCGTGGCGTCGTCCGGCTGCCATGCGATGGGGTCGCCGGTCACCGCAAAGCGGCGATCGCTTCCCCGACCGCTCGGCATCCGTTCACGATGTGCTCATCCGGCGTGGCGAACGAGATGCGGAGATAGCCTTCCTGGTGGAACGCCGAGCCCGGCGCGGTGATCACGCCCGCGGTTTCGAGGAGATACGTGGTGAGGTCCGCGGACCCGACGATCACCCGGCCGGCGGGGGTCTTCTTGCCGAACGTCTTCCGCACATCCCAGAACGAGTAGAACGACGCCGGCGTGGGCCACACGGTCATGCCGGCGATGTTGCAGGTGGACTCGCGCACGAGGTTGCGCTTCCCCTCGAGGTCCTCGCGCATTTCCGGGTCGTAGGGTCGCGAGATGGCGGCCAGTGCGGCGTGCTGCGCCGGAATCGCCGGGCCCGACGTGTAATGGCTCTGGAGATTCACCATCGCCTTGGTCACGTCAGCCGGCGCGACGGTCCACCCGATCCGGATCCCGCCGGTGCGGCGGAAGTTCTTGGAGATCCCGTCCACCTGGATGAGCCAGGGTTGCGTTTCCGCATCCACGCGCGGTTCGGGGAACTCACCGCCGTCGAACACCAGGCGCCAGTAGAGGCGGTCGAGCACGAAGAACACCTTCCGTGCGGCGCACACTGCGAGCAGTGCCTCCAGCTCGTCGGCCGAGTAGAGCTGGCTGGTGGGATTCACGGGACTGTTGATAAGGAAGAGACGCGCGCCGGGATTGGCCTTGAGCGAGCGCTCGAGGTCCTGCGCCGAGATCTTGAGCCAGTTCTTCGCGCCCTCCGTCGGCTGGACGACCACGGGCTTGGCTTCCGCGGCCACCACCATTGGCTCGTAGCTCACCCAGGGGGCAGCATCCATGAGCACCGTGTCGCCCGCGTTGCAGAGCGCCAGGAAGATGTTGAACAGCCCCTGCTTCGCGCCCCCGGTGATGACCACCTCATCAGGGCCGTAGTCGCCCTCCAGGCTGAGCCACCGCAGCGCGGCTTTGCGCAGATCGAGAAGGCCCGCGGGATCGCCGTACTGGGTTTCGCCCTCCATGAATGCGCGCGCGCCGGCGTCGCGGATGACGGGAGCGAGGTCGCCCTTGGTTTCGCCGAGCCCGAAGTCCCAGACCGGCAGCCCCCGCGCGGCGCGGCTGGCGGCGAGACGTTTGAGCTCCAGCGTGAGCGAAGGCCGGAAGCCCCCGGTGCGGTGCGAAAGACGCGTCATCAGCGAGGAGTGGCCGCTGGTGCGGGTGCTGGTGCGGGCTTGAACGGTGGCAGCGTCTTATCCCAGTTGAGCACGTTGTACTTCTTCATGATCTCTACCACGCGGTCCACCGGCATCGCTTCCCTGGTCGCTCCCTTGCCGGTCACAGTCGTGGCCTTGAACAGTGCGTTGTAGACCGC